>JAYSOL010000155.1:0-1864 GCA_043723045.1 Gammaproteobacteria bacterium
TCGTTGACGCTATCTTGCAGCGCCTGGTACTTATCCTGCAGATCGCGCTGCTTGCTGCGCTTCTGTGCCTCGGAATAGGTCAACTGATCCTTTTCGTACGCCTCTTTCAAGGCCTGCAGTTTCTTTTCCTCCGCCGCGAACATGTTCTGCTTTTCCTTGCCGGCCTTTTCCGTGACGGCCTGGAACTGTTTGCCCACATTACTTTCGATCAACACCTGGCGCACGTCCACGTAGCCGATCTTCAGCTTCTCTTCCGCCCCGGCGACGCCGGAAAAGGCCAATCCGGCCAGCAACATAACTGTTAACATCTTCTTCATCGGTTTCTCCTGAAAATATTATTAACAAAAATAGCCGGCGACCCGCCGGGACACCCAGCACCACTCCTCTGTAAACAGGATACCGGCAATGTAGCGCCTCTGGCCCGTCCGCAACAACTGCCGCCTGACGGGCGGGATCAGATTGGACGTGACACGGGCCACCTCACTTAGACAAGTGCGACGGTTATGGGACACTATATACGGCGTTCGGTTTCGTTCCTGCGCCGACTCCGCACCAGCGTTATACCCAACACCAACAGGGCGCCCACAATCACCGGGGTATTGCCAAAACGTACAAACGGCGTCTTTCCCTGCATCGGCTGTATCTGTCCCTGCAACACCTCCGTGCGAAATTGCGGGATGCGCGCCAGCTCCATGCCGCGATGATCGATGATCGCCGTAATGCCGGTATTGGTGGCGCGCAGCATGGGCCGGCCATTTTCCAGCGAGCGCATGCGCGCCATCTGCTGGTGCTGATGCGGCGCCCAGGAATCGCCATACCAGGCGTCTTCGCTGACATTCACCAGGAACGTGGCCTCGGGCAGGCTGCGCCGCACTTGTTCGCCAAAGGCATCCTCGTAACAGATGGAGATTCCGGCGGTACGCCCGGCGACCCGCAGACCCGGTTGCACCGCCGCCCCCGGACTGAAATCCGACATGGGGATATAAAGATAATCCGGCAACCAGCGCAGGAGTGAATGCAGCGGCAGAAATTCCCCAAAGGGCACGAGATGGTGTTTGCGGTACACCCCGGGATGCGGACCGATGCTGAGTACGCTGTTGTAGTACGTGCGCCGCCCATCGATGACCTCCCGCTCCAGCACGCCGATGAGTAATTCCATCTGCCGCTGTGCCGCCAGCTGTTCCAGCTGCTGCAGGAAGCCGTCCTGGAGTTCGTCGCGGGTGGCCGGCAGTGCCGCCTCCGGCCACACCACCACATCGACATCGTGTTGTGCAAGGGTCAGATCGGCGTAGCGTTGCGCGATCTCACTGCGATAGTGGGTAGACCATTTTTTGTCCAGTTCTACGTTACCCTGCACCAGCGCAACGCGCAGCGGTTTCCCCTCGGGCTCCACCCAGGACGCCTGGCCTGCGGCCCAACCGCCAAACCACAGCAACAGCAACACACCGAGGTAGCGCACGGCCCGCGGTCGGTTGCGCACCATCTGCGTCACCAGACCGGCGCTGATGGCGGTGACCGCGCTCAGGCCGTAAACACCCAGCCAGGGGGCGAAACCCGCCAACGGTCCGTCGATCTGGCTGTAACCGAGATCGAGCCAGGGAAACCCGGTCAGAAACCATCCACGCACCCATTCCAGCAGCACCCACAACGCGGGCAGTAGCAGCACGACATGCCACCAGGGGTCATCCGTGTCATTCACACCGTTCCGCGACCAGCCCCGCCGACGCGCCTGCAACCAACCCAACAGCGCCGGGTAGCCGGCGAGAAAGGCAATAAACAGCAGCAGCATAAGAAACGCCAGGAGCGCATGCATGTCACCGAACTCATGCAAGGCGATGTACAACCACCCGACCCCCACGCCGAA
>JAYSOL010000156.1:0-4687 GCA_043723045.1 Gammaproteobacteria bacterium
CGCTCTTGTCCCCGCAATGTGGCCCTCATTTATGGGCCATGGGGGAACCCGACCTACGAGATTGCGTCAGGTTTGGTAGGGTGGCATCGCCCACCACAACACGGCTGACGTCGCCCCCCCCGCTGGAGGGCAATACCACCCTTCGAGAATCCAACACGCCTACCCTACTTCTCCGGCTTTTCTGCTTCGTCCTTGACGTAGATCGTCTCGTAGCAGGTACGGAACATGATCTCCAGCTCGTTAATCACTTCCACCGCGTCGCGCCCTTGCATGATGTGCTGCGTCATGAGCGTGGAGGTTTCGTTCAGCATTTTGGTACGATCAACCATGGGATAGGTCGCGGCGAGGCGCTTTATCGCCTTCACCACCGACTCCGTTTCCGGTCGGGGGATGTCCGCGGGTTGCGGCACGGCCGGTTCCGCTGTATCCGATTCACCCGCGGCAAATTCCGCCCCCGGGCGCATGGCGAGAAATTCCGCGAAGTCGATCAGGGTCGCGATTTGCGTCTCGTTGAGTCGGCCAAGAATCTCAAGCAAGCGTTTCTCGGGTTTCTTTTTGGTTGCGTTGTTTTTTATAAACATGGGACTCCGTTTTTAAACCTGCGGCTTGCCCTTCAACCGGCCACCTTGGCATCTGTCTTCTTCGCCTGCTGTTCGCAATGTTCATGGGCGAAGTTCATGAACTCTTCCACCGCGCGCAGGCGGAACTTCTGTCGTTGATAGACGAAGGAAAACGGACGCACCAGGGGCGGAACCAGCGGCAGGGCCACCAGGGTCTTGAGTTTCAGTTCCTTACCGACCGTGGCGCGTGAAACAATCGACACGCCGAGGCCCGCCTCCACCGCGCTCTTGATGGACTCGGGGCTGCCAAACTCCATACATAAGTTCAGTTCGTTCAGATGGATACCGTTCTGACTCAGATACTCGCTGATCACGTCGCGCGTGCCGGACCCTTCCTCACGGCACAGATACGGCAGCGTCACGAGTTCTTGCACCGGCATGGCCTTTTTCTTCGCCATGGGGTGATGCGGCGGGCAGATAAACATCAGCTCATCCTCCCAGCACACCTCCACCGCGAGGTTCTTGTTGCTGACGGGTGACTCCACGATGCCCACATCCACGGAGTTGTTCTCCACCAGATGCACGATGCCGAGGGAGTTGGACACACTCAGGCGCACATTCACATCCGGATAACGCAGCCGAAACTCCCCGAGCAGGCCGGGCAGCACGTATTCGGCGATGGTGGTACTCGCGCCGATAATCAAAATCCCGCTGACGTCGCCGGTGAGCTCGCGCACCCGGCTGTCCATTTCGCCGTAGAGGGTGATGATCTTTTCGGCATACTCGAATACCCGATCGCCCGCCGCCGTCAGGCTGATGCGGTTATGGGTGCGGTCGAATAAGCGGGTATTAAAATGCTCTTCCAGCTGACGGATTTGAAACGTCACTGCCGGCTGCGTCATGTGCAGCGTCTCCGCCGCCTTGGTAAAGCTGAGGAGGCGCGCCACAGTATGAAAAACCTGGAGTCTGCGATCGGCCATAACTGAATTCTATCCGGTAGCCCGGACTACCTCTGAAAATTAGCAAGTTTTCTATTTGAGCATAAACGGGGCTTATTTGGTATACATCTAATAGAGCATCGGCGTATCAGCACGTGTAGGGTGGGCGACCGCCAGGGATGGCGGAAGTACTGGAAACGCAGGAGCAAGTTTCCAGTGCAT
Source organism: Gammaproteobacteria bacterium (assembly GCA_043723045.1). Classification (GTDB taxonomy): domain Bacteria; phylum Pseudomonadota; class Gammaproteobacteria; order Acidiferrobacterales; family UBA6901; genus JANNJF01. Next base: position 1,721 of record JAYSOL010000156.1, read on the forward strand.
TGCCCACCAGCAGTACCAGTCGACGCCCCGCATGGTGGGCGATGCCCACCCTACGGTGCTGCGTTTAAGCTTCTTGTGTGGTGCAGGGGCCCGGACAACGGCCCGGCTCAGAAACCTTCAATCTTCAGTTTCAGGTCCGTCGGGCTGCTGGCGTACTGCAGGGCCGTTTCTTCGCTGATCTCCCCGCCCCGCACCAGATTGAACAGACTCTGGTCAAACCCCAGCATGCCATCGGCCATTGTCCCCTTCTTGATCAGGTCGCCGATTTCCTTGATTTTGAGGGGATCCAGGATGTATTCACGCACCAGGGCCGACACCGTCATCACCTCGCAGGCCACGATGCGACCGGTCCCGCCCTTGCGGGGCAGCAGGCGTTGACTGACCACACCACGCAGGTTCTGGGAAAGCTTGGCGCGCATGGTCTGCTGACCTTCCGGCGGAAACGCCGAAATAATGCGCGACACGGTCTCCGCCGCCGCCGGCGAGTGCACCGTGGAGAACACCAGATGTCCGGTCTCCGCTGCCGTGAGCGCGGTCTCGATGGTCTCCGGGTCGCGCATTTCGCCCAGCAGGATCACATCCGGATCCTCGCGCAACGCGGCCTTCATGGCGTCGGCGAAGGAATTGGTATCGATGCCCAGTTCGCGCTGCGTGATAATGGAGCGCTTCTCACCGAACAGGTATTCGATGGGGTCTTCGATGGTAATAATATGGTTATTCTGGGTGGCGTTGATTTCGTTGATCAGCGACGCCAGCGTGGTGGATTTACCCGAACCGGTGGCGCCGGTGATCAGCACCAATCCACGTTCCAGGTTGGCAAAACCCTTCACCATCTCGGGAATGCCCAACTCCGCCAGGGTCGGGATATTCGTGTTGATCACGCGCAACACCATGCCGATACTGCCACGCTGATAGAACACGTTTACGCGCACCCGACCGATATCCTTGAAACCAATGGACAGATCGACTTGATGGTCTCTCTCGAATTGGCTGATCAGTCGCGCCGACATCATGGTGCGCGCCAGGCGCTCCATGAAGTCCGGCGGCAGCTGGGGAATCTCACGCACCGCCCGCAGCGTACCGTCCACCCGCAAAATGGGGTGACTGCGGGTGCGCAAATGGATATCCGATGCCTTGTGACGGACTGCCAGGAGCAGGATCTGACTCAGCAGTTTGAGCGGATCGGTAGCGGAAGTGATACTGGAGAGCGCGGCCCCGCCCGATGAGGCGCCGGCGGCTGGCGTGGGATTATTCATATCGGTCATAAGTACTCATTAGTGTAGTCTATATCCGGACTTGCTCAATTCAAATCATTCCGCCCCGACTCAGCCAGGCACTGCCGCTCTCCGCCGACACGCCACCAAAAAAATCAGGTACCGCCGGCCACCGCCTCCAATGCACGACGGATGCCGCCGGGCGAACTCATGATCTTGGTGAACCCGTGTTCCCCCATCATGGCGGTGTCCGGGAAATGCACCGCGATGCGATAACGCCCACGCAAGGCTATGATTTCATTGCCTTTTACCATGATCTCGTAGGGCAGGTAGGCGGTGGAGCGGTGCTCTTTATAATCGATGATGTCCAATACCTCCTTGTCGGTGTCTTTGGCACCGCGGGTGAGTCCATCGCCGATGGTGATCCCGATGCCAAACACACTCACCTCGTTGGGCAGATCGATGCGATATACTTTTTTGGTTCCACCTAATCCTTGCGACAGGCCCCTCTCTACCGTATTGACAGCCGTTTTGTAATCCTCCTGTTTGCCCACCAAGTCGGTCTGGTCAAAATACGGCATGCCCATTTTGTAGTGGTAAACACCCGGTGCGAGTTGTTTGGCGGTCATGCCGTCTTCCGATCCGAATGACAGCGTATTACCGAGGGCCGCATGCAGTTTGGTGGACACCGCATCGAGATTGCCTAACCCATAGGCCGCGCCGATATAAGCCGGGTTGACATAGGACACCTGCAACACCCCCTCGACGTTGGTCACCGCCACGCGCTGGGCCACGCCGAATCCACCGTTCTTGGCCTTGCTGGCGGCGGCCTTGAGGTCGTCGTTGGTCGCCACGATCACCGTCGCCGCGGGAAACGGGGAATAACTGCCCACCACCTCGAAGCCGTTGGCGGTCAAGGCCGCCTTGGTCAGATTCACCACCTGGGTCATGTCACCCGCCTGGGGGTTGCCGAGGATGTATGGCTTCAACCTTTCTGGCGCCGCGTAGGCGGCCGTGGCCGCCCAAAAGACAACTGCGAGAACCAATTTACTGACTGTGTGTTTTTGCATCCTCTTCTCCTCGGTGAAATAGTCTTTAGTTATCGACTTTCTTTTTGACTCCAGTAATGCCCGCGTCGCGTCTTGTATCCCAGCTCAGGGGCAACAATGACCAAACATGGCCTCGCCCAAGAACGTTCTGATACGGCGAAATTTTTTTTATTTGAACTAATGCTTGCCGCACAGCGCCTCAGAGTCAAGACAAAGTTCGGTGTAAAAGAAGGGGACCCTGGTTACCCAGGGTCCCTTAGGATTACTGCTTCGATTTCAACTGCTTAAGCGGTTACTGCAATTAGAACTTCATGCCGTAGCTGACTTCAAGTTCGTACTGCTTCATGGTCAAATCGATGGTCTGACTACCCGCGGCAAGCGGATTGGGTCCTGACACCGTGTTGCTGGGCGAGTACATGAAAGCAAAATTCACTTCGCGCGTCTTACTCATGCTCCAGGTTCCACCGACGGTATAGTGCTGCTCCTGCACAGCGGGCGCCAGAATATTAAACATCACTTCCGTGCTCGGAATCGGTTGGTCGCCATTGCTGAGTCCCACGCGCCAGGTCATCTCTGGACTGGCCTGGAACTGATAACCCAGCTTGTAGACCGTGATATCCTGCCAGCCAAACCCAGCACCGTTGGCACCTCCCAGACAGTACGAGGTGCTGCCCATTCCGCAAAGACCGAGGTTAGGCATGATA
>JAYSOL010000157.1:0-4836 GCA_043723045.1 Gammaproteobacteria bacterium
GTAATCCTCTTCGTTGCGGATGCGGTGTTCCCAGAAACGCCGCTGCCAGATCGTCGACTCCCGATGTTTTATGCGCGACGCGCTATCCCGCGACGTATCCTCTAACACGCCCTTGGCGCGTTTTGAGAAACCCGCCTTGATCAACCCCCAGCGCCTGGAAAAATCCATGTCGCCTTCTGGAAGTGCCCAGATGCAATGCAGATGGTCTGGCAGCAGCACCCAGGCCTCCACTGCAAACGGATAGTCACCCCGCACCTCACCCACGATATCGCGCAGACACGCTCGCGCCACATCCGTTGTCAAAATCGGTCTTCTGCCTGCCGTGACCAGGGTAAAGAAAAACGTCCCTCCCTGTAATCGCTCCCTGCGATAGTTCGACATGGATCAAATACATCCTCCTCCTTGATTTGGCATGGTGGGCGATGCTCACCACCGTGCTTTATTTTTGGCCTTTTGGTGGGCAATGCCCACCCTACAAAATCATTCCAACCTCAACAACAGCCCCCGTAGGGTGGGCATTGCCCACCATCACACTTCAACCTTGCACGCCGCAAGGCGATGCACCCGACCCTAACTCGCCGCCGCCACCGCCAGCTTGGCCGCCTCCGTCAGGCTTTCCGATGCGGTGATCTTGAGGCCACTTTGCTTAAGCAGCGCGCGCCCCTGGTCGACGTTGGTGCCTTCGAGGCGCACCACCACCGGGATATTAATACCCACTTCGCGCACCGCAGCGATGATACCCTCGGCGATGAGATCGCAGCGCACGATGCCGCCGAAGATGTTCACCAGGATGGCCTTCACCTTGGCATCGGACAGGATGAGTTTGAACGCCTCCGCCACTTTGTCCGCGGTGGTGCCGCCGCCGACGTCGAGGAAGTTCGCCGGCTCGCCACCGTGCAGCTTGATGAGGTCCATGGTGGCCATGGCCAGGCCCGCGCCATTCACCATACAGGCGATGTTGCCGTCGAGGGACACGTAATTGAGACCGAACTGACTGGCCTTGTTTTCCTTCGCGTCTTCCTGCGCCGGGTCGCGCCACTCTTCCAGGTCCTTGTGGCGATACAGCGCGCTGTCGTCCACATTGATCTTGCCGTCGAGGGCCAGTAGCTCGCCCTGCCCGGTGACCACCAGGGGATTGATCTCCGCCAGGCTCAGATCGCGCTGCAGGAACAAGCGGTAGAGATTCAGCAACAGTTTGCTGAAGGCCGCCACCTGTTTTTCCTGCAGCCCAAGACCGAAGGCCAGCTCGCGGCATTGATATGGCTGCAGGCCCGCCACCGGATCGACCACTGCCTTGAGGATCTTCTCCGGCTGCGTGGCGGCCACCTCTTCGATGTCCATGCCGCCCTCGCTCGACGCCATGATCACCACACGCTCACGCGTGCGGTCCACCAGGCAGGCCACGTACAACTCCCGCGCGATGCTGCAGGGCTGCTCGATGAGCAGGCGCTCGATGGGCCGGCCCACCGCGCCGGTCTGCGGCGTCACCAGGCGGGTGCCGAGCAGTGCGGCGACCGCCTGATCCAGGGCATCGCGGCTGCCGACCTTCTTGATGCCACCGGCCTTGCCGCGCCCACCGGCGTGCACCTGCGCCTTCACCACCCAGCTGTCGCCGCCCAGTTCCTGGGCGACGCTGCGCGCCTCCGCCGGCGACAGCGCCACCTTGCCCGCAGGCACGGGAATACCGAATTGCGAAAAAAGCGTCTTGGCCTGATATTCGTGAAGGTTCATGCGCCATTATCCCTGCGTGGAAAAGCGTTATTCTGAAACAACGTGCTCAATTTATCAAAACTGCGTGCGCCTGCACCACGCTAACGATTAAACTGCCCGCATGCAAGCCCGCGTGCTACACAGTCTCGACCACCTCTCCGCCGACGCATGGAACGCCCTCGCCGGTGGCGACAACCCCTTCCTGCGGTATGAATTTCTGGCGGCCCTCGAACACAGCGGCTGCACCACGGCGGCCACCGGCTGGGCGCCGCACCACCTGTTGATCGAGTCCGGCAACGCCGGCAACCGCCAGCTGCTGGCGGCGGTGCCCCTGTACCTGAAAAACAATTCCTACGGTGAATATGTCTTCGACTGGGCCTGGGCCGACGCCTATGCGCGCAGCGGACTGGCGTATTACCCCAAGCTCGTGGCCGCGGTGCCGTTCTCGCCGGTGACCGGGGCGCGCATACTCACCCATGCGTCGGGCGATACAGCGCAGATCGAGGAGGCGGCGATACGCGCGAGCTTGGGCCTCGCCCAAGAGCTGTCCTTGTCCTCGCTGCACTGGCTGTTCACCCCCATTGCTCAGACCGAGCGGCTCGAAGGCCATGGCCTGTTGCGCCGCGTCGGCTATCAGTTTCACTGGCACAATCAAGGCTACACCGATTTCGACCACTTCCTCGAAGGCTTCGCCTCACACAAGCGCAAAAAGATACGCCACGAGCGACGCCTCGTGGCCGACGCCGGCGTGTCCCTGGAGGTGCGTAGCGGCGCGGAGATGACGCCGGCGCTGTGGGATGTTTTTTACGACTTCTACCACCTGACCATCCGCAAACACGGCGCCATCCCATACCTGACGCGCGCATTCTTTCACGAGCTTGGACGGGTGATGCCGGAAAATATCGTCATGATCTTCGCCCACCATCAATCACGCCCGGTGGCCGCGGCGCTCAATCTGCGCGGCACCGATACCTTGTATGGCCGCTACTGGGGCGGCGAGGACGGGTTCAGCGGACTGCATTTCGAGACCTGCTACTACCGTGCCATCGACTATTGCATACAACACGGGCTGCAACGCTTCGAGGCCGGGGCCCAGGGGGAGCACAAACTGGCGCGCGGCTTTCTGCCGGTCGCTACCTACTCGGCCCACTGGCTGAGCCATCCGCAGTTCTATCAGGCGGTGTCGGAATATCTGCGGCGCGAGCGCCACGGGGTGGAGTCCTATATGTCGGAACTGAATGAACATTCGCCGTTCAAAAAGTCATGCTGACGCCATTCACTGCGCACACGGGCTCCCGCGGCCGCAGGCACGGCCTGGGCCACTGCATCGATTTTCGTGAATATCGTGTATCCTTTTAGAATCATGCCGCGCCGTTTGAACCCTAACCGGTGACACGATGACCCACTTTCTCGCCGACACCTACCAAGCAGAATTCCCGCCGGTGGAGCTCGCCTCACCGGAAGGACTGCTGGCCGTGGGCGGCGATCTCAGCAGCGAACGTCTGCTGGCGGCCTATCGGAATGGCATCTTCCCCTGGTACAGCCCCGGCCAACCGGTGTTGTGGTGGTCACCGGATCCGCGCACGGTGCTGTTCCCCGAGCGACTCCGAATTTCCCGCAGTCTGGGCAAGGCCCTGCGGCAAAACCGCTTCCGCGTGACCCTGGACCAGGCATTCGAACGCGTCATCGACGCCTGCGCGGCGCCACGCCGCGCCAATCCTACGGGCGGTACCTGGATTACCGGGGAAATGCGCGCCGCGTACTGTCGGCTGCATGCAGAAGGTTATGCCCACTCCGTGGAGGTCTGGTCCGGGTCGGAGCTGGTGGGTGGATTATATGGGGTCGCCTTGGGCGGCGTGTTTTTCGGCGAGTCCATGTTCAGCCGCGCCACCGATGCCTCCAAGGTGGCCCTGGCCCGCGTTGTCGGACAATTAACCACCTGGGGATACTCCCTCATCGATTGCCAGGTGGGTTCCGCCCATCTTTTTAGTCTGGGGGCGGAGGAAATTCCGCGCCAGGAGTTCCTCGCCGCCCTGCACGCGGCGCTGACACTGCCCGGACGCCCAGGCCCCTGGAAGACCTGTCACCTCGACGGCACCGCGCCATGACCATCAATCAACCTAAACCGGATCTTTACCTGTCCCTGCCCCATCCGTGCAGTTATTTGCCGGATCGCGCCAGCACCATTGTCTTTGTGGATCCGCAATTCACCCTGGATCACCAGCTCTATGGGAACTTTGTGGAGCAGGGTTTTCGTCGCAGCGGGGACCTGGTGTATCGGCCGTACTGCCAAAGCTGCGCCGCGTGTGTGCCGGTGCGCATCCCGGTGGAGCGCTTCCATCCGACACGCGGACAGAAACGGGTGTGGCACAAGAACCGGGATATCACGGTGAGCGCCGTGGAACCGGCCTTCAGCGCCGAACACTTCGGTCTCTACCGCCGCTACCAGTCGGCGCGCCACGCCGGCTCCAGCATGGATGATCCGGATCCTGAGCGTTATATCGGCTTTCTCGCCAGCCGTCAGGCGGACACGGTCTTTTATGAGATGCGCGCACCCCACCCGGAGGGGCATCCCAACAGCCCGGGTCGTCTGCTGGGGGTGGCCATCGTCGACATCCTGCCGACGGGGTTGTCGGCGGTCTACACGTTCTTTGAGCCGGAGTTGGGGTCGCGGGGCCTGGGCGTCTACGGTGTGCTCTGGCAAATCGCCGAGGCGCAACGCCGGGACCTACCCTACCTCTATCTGGGCTATTGGATCGCGGAAACGCCGAAAATGGCCTACAAAACCCAGTTCCACCCCCTGGAAGCCCTACGTAACGGGCGCTGGCAGACGTTGGAGCCTTAACCATTCCGACCCCGACCTTGTTTGCCGTCGGTGGCCCATGCCAACCCCCACTGCCCGCGACCCAGCTATAATTGTATTAATTATCTTTGCATGGGGTGCAACGATGCTGAGCTTCCTCTTCCGACTGATGCGGGCTTATCAGCGAGAACACGGTTTTTTACCCAATGTGCTGTACATCAATGATTTTCACTACCAGAAGTTGCGCGAAAGCCTGCCGGATCTCACCACCCATGAGGAAATTGCGGCGTTTCTGCAGCTCGACGTGGTCATCAGCACCGAGG
>JAYSOL010000158.1:0-8577 GCA_043723045.1 Gammaproteobacteria bacterium
TGCTGCTCCACCCTGTCCACGAAAAGATGTCGGGTTACGCTGCGCTCTTGTCCCCGCAATGTGGCCCTCATTTATGGGCCATGGGGGAACCCGACCTACGAGACTCGCTCACGCGCGGCGCTCAAGGGTGATACCCACGATCTCGATGATCACCCCGAGGGCGACCAGAACCAAACCACCCATGGTCGCCGGCGCCAGGAACAGCAGCAGCCCGCCCAGGATCACCAGGGCGATAGCGGTTATCCTTCTTGGTTTCATATGCATCGCTACTCTCCTTCAAGGTTTATGTAATTCCAAACGTCAATCCGCCTCTCTCTCCACGGAACAACAGTGCACGGCCGGCGGCGTGGGTGGCTGATCCACCAGCACCTCACCGGTCACGGCATTTGGGCGAAAGGTGGTACACCCTTTGAGGCCCCGATCGAACGCGTCATCGTACAGACTGCGGAACTCGGCATAGGGATAATCGCGCGGCACATTGATGGTCTTGGAGATGGCGCTATCCACGTACGGTTGCAGGGCGGCCTGCATGGCCAGGTGCGCAACCGGCGGGATGTCCGCCACGCTGACAAACGCCGGCGGTAACGCGGCGTCGCCGAAGCGCTCACGGAACAGCACGTGTGCATAGTCTTCCACCGGGTGCAGGCGCAAGGCGCCCTGCGCATCACGCATGCGCCGCTGATAGGCAAAGCGGAACACCGGCTCGAGCCCGCTGGATACGTTATTCGCCAACAGGCTGATGGTCCCGGTCGGTGCGATCGCCGTGACATGGCTGTTGCGCATGCCATAGCGGTGTATATCTTCACGCAGCGCGGGCGGCAGCTGGCGAATGAATTCGCCGCGCAGGTAGTTGTCCCGGTCGAACAACGGGCAGGGCCCCTTCTCCCGCGCCAGTGCGATGGAGGTGCGATAGGCGCTGTGACAGATGGTGCGCATGGCCGCGCTGGCGCACTCCAGGGAGTCCGCGCTGCCGTAACGCAGGCCGAGCATGATAAGACTATCCGCCAGACCGGTCATACCGAGCCCGATGCGGCGCGCGCCACGCGCCGCCACCGCCTGCTTCTCCAGGGGGAAGCGCGAGACATCGGTGACATTGTCCAGCATGCGCGTGGCGACCGCGGCGGTCGCGGCGATCGCCTCCAGGTCGAGGCGCGCATCCGGGGTAAACGCCTGGCGCACGAAACGCGTGAGATTGATCGAGCCGAGGTCGCAGGCGCCATACGGTGGCAACGGAATCTCTCCGCACGGATTAGTGGCGCTGATGTGTTCGGCATACCACAGGTTATTCATCTTGCTCACGCGGTCGATGAAGATCACCCCCGGCTCGGCGTAGTCGTAGGTGGCACGCATGATGTCGTCCCACAACTGCCGCGCCGGCACCCGGCGATAGACGCGACACGCCTGGGTTGCGCCGGAACCGGACCAGACACGCTCGACCACCTCGGTGTCCGCCGGCGTGTCGCGCGCATGCCGCGGAAAGACCAGCAACCACTCCTGGTCCGCACGCACGGCGCGCATGAAATCGTCCGTCACCAGCACCGACAGGTTGAAGTGACGCAACTGTGTGGCATCCTGCTTGGCACGGATGAAGTGCTCGATATCCGGATGATCGCAGCGCAACGTGGCCATCATGGCGCCGCGACGCGCGCCGGTGGACAGGATGGTGCCGCACATGCTGTCCCAGATGCGCATGAACGACACCGGTCCCGAGGCGACCATGCCCACACGATGGGCCGTCGCCCCCGCGGGGCGCAGGGTGGAGAAATCGTAGCCCACACCGCCGCCTTGCTGCATGGTCAGGGCGCCTTCTTTCAGCGCGTCGAAGATGCCGTCGAGGGAGTCTTCGATCTGCCCCATGACGAAACAATTGAACAGCGTGACCTGATGACCGGTACCGGCGCCCGCCAGGATGCGACCACCCGGTAGAAATTGAAAACCGTCGAGCACTGCGTAAAAACGCTGTGCCCACTGTTCGCGATCGTGCGCCTCGGCCGCGGCCAGGGCCGTCGCCACCCGCCGCCAGCTATCTTCGATGGTGTTGTCGCGCGCCTCGCCCGCATCCCGGTAACGGTACTTGGCATCCCAGATGAGCGCTGACACCGGTGAAAGAAACGGGTTGTTCGGCATGGCGATCGCTTACCTCACGACCAAGGTTCCGCGATACATTTTCATCTGGCAGGTGAAGTCGAATTCGCCGGTCTGGTCCGGCGTCACACTCACCTCCACTGGCTGATTGAGGGGCAGATCGCGCCCGATGGAAAAATCATCGAACAGCACCTTCTCGGCGCAGGGGCTGGCATCCCTGCGCAGAAAACGCAGCGTCACCCTCTGCCCCTTAGTCACTTCGATGCGCGCCGGCGTGTACACGCCGTTATCCACCAGCACATCGATGACCTCCGACCCCTGTACCCGGCGCGCCCTGGGATGGGACAACCAAAACCACCAGATGATCAGACCGATCAGCGTCACGCCGGCAGCGTTAACCCACCCCATCATGGCGTCTTCCCCCCGGACTTGAACCAACGCAGGCGATTGGCGTTAGTCACCACCGTCACGGACGACATGGCCATGGCGGCGCCGGCGATCATGGGATTGAGCAAGGCGCTGGCGGCGATGGGAATGCCCAGGGTGTTGTAGACAAAGGCGCCGAACAGATTCTGTTTGATGTTACGCACCGTAGCGCGGGAGATGGCGATGGCGTCGGGCACCCCGTGCAGTGAACCGCGCATGAGGGTTACATCGGCGCTTTCGATGGCCACATCGGTGCCGGTGCCGATGGCGAAGCCCACATCGGCGCGCGCCAGGGCCGGCGCATCGTTGATGCCGTCGCCCACCATGCCGACGATCTCACCACGCAACTGCAACGCCGCCACCTTTTCCGACTTGTCCCGCGGCAGCACCTCGGCGAACACCTCGTCGATGCCGGTCTGCTTGGCCACCGCATTGGCGGTGGCGGCGTTATCGCCGCTGAGCATGACGACCTTGAGCCCGATGGCGTGCAGCCGCGCAATGGCGGCCGTCGAGTCCGGCTTGATCGGGTCGGACACCGATACTATGCCCACGGCCCTGCCGCCATAGGACAGATACATGGGGGTCTCGGCGCGTGCCGCGAGTTGCGCGGCCTTATCCAACAGCTCGTCGACATCGATATTCCTGTCGCGCATGAGTTTGCGATTGCCGAATAGGATGGTTTTGTTGGCGTAAGTGGCGCGCACGCCGTATCCGGGAATGGCCTCGAAGCCGTCCACCGGCTGCAACGTGAGGCCGCGCGCCGCCGCCGCCGCGGTGATGGCCTCGGCCAGGGGATGCTCCGAGCCCGCCTCGACACCGGCCGCCAGTTGCAGCAATTGCTGTTCGCTCCAGCCGGCAACCGGAATCAGCGTCGTCACCGTGGGTTTGCCGGCGGTGATGGTGCCGGTCTTGTCCAGCACGATGGTGGTGAGCCGGCCGGCCTGTTGCAAGGCCTCGCCGTTGCGGATCAGGATGCCGTATTCCGCGGCCTTGCCCACCCCCACCATAATAGAGATGGGCGTGGCCAATCCAAGGGCGCAGGGGCAGGCGATGATCAGCACCGTCATGGTGGCGACGAGGGCGTAACTCAGTGCCGGGGGCGGGCCGAAATTGAACCAGACCAGGAAGGTGACGACGGCGATGATCAGCACCGTGGGCACAAACACGGAGGATATTTTGTCCGCGAGGCGGCCGATGGCCGGCTTGGAGTTCTGCGCCTGACGCACCATCTCGATGATACGCGCCAGCGCCGTGTCCTTGCCGATGCGCGTGGCGCGGAACAGAAAACTGCCGGACTTGTTGAGCGTCCCGCCCACCACCTCGTCGCCTACTTTTTTTTCCACCGGCAGTGGCTCGCCGGTGAGCATGGACTCGTCCACGCTCGAATGCCCGTCGATGATCCGGCCGTCCACCGGGATCTTTTCGCCGGGGCGCACACGCAGCGTCTCCTGCAGACCGACCTCAGAGATGGGGATATCCTGTTCGCGGCCGTCGCGTATGACACGCGCGGTCTTGGGCTGCAGGCCGATGAGGCGCTTGATGGCATCGGAGGTCTTGCCGCGGGCGCGCATCTCCAGGGCCGAGCCCAGATTGATCAGTGCGATAATCACTGCAGCGGCCTCGAAATACGCGTGCTGCGCCAGGCTCGGCACCAGCCCGGGATAGAGCGTGACCGCCATGGAATAGACCCAGGCGGAACCGGTGCCCAGGGCGATGAGGGTGTCCATGTTGGCATTGTGGCCGCGGAAGGATTTCCACGCGCCGATAAAGAAGTGACCGCCGGAATAGATGAGCACGCCTAAGGTCGCCGCACCCACCAGCCACCAGAAGACCTGGCCGTCGACGAGCGGCGGCAGCCAGCCCAGGGGCTCGGCCAGCATCAGCGGCAGACCGACCGCCGCCGCGACAGCGGTCTTGCGCAGCAACCGCCGGTAGTGCGTCATCTCCGCGGCTTCTTTTTCCGCCTCATCTTCGGCGCCGCGCAGTTCCGCCGCCTCGTAACCGGCCTTGGCCACCGCCGCCACCAGCGTGTCGGCGGTCACCGCGCCCTGAACGGTCGCCGTGTGCTCGGCGAAATTGACACTCGCGTCGTTTACCCCCGGTACCGACTTGAGGGCCTCCTCCACCGTCGCCACGCAACCGGCGCAGCTCATGCCGCCGATGGATAGGCGATAAACCTGCGCTAGATCCGTCATCGATGGTGTCGCCTTCTATCTCAACAAGGCATTCATCTTACCACTACTGGCGACGGAAGGAATTCCTCTGTGACGGGAGAACATACGAATAGCTCTTCGCCGGCGTTGATGCCGGCTTATCATGGCTGTTTATCAAGCTGTGCCGCAGGGCCTACCCCAAGGCGTGATCAGCAGCAAGATTCTGCTCAATACTATCAATTACGATGACAGGGCTATCGACCGTGGGCGCCTGCGCCCATTGCGAATAACAGGCATCACCGCAAAAGTAATAAACATAATCCTGGCCTTCGCAACTTCGCCCCACAGAATGTGGAATTTCCCTCAGACAGACTTCACAGGCAAGGGTCGTAACGCTGATGTTTGCTTTTTGCATGGTCACCTCCAGAGCGTATGCTCGAGCGATCTTTACTTGTATAGGAGCCAGCGTATTGCTTATGCAGCTTTTATTGGATATTAACTTTTCGACCCTGAAAAAGACCGATGATTCAATTGATTTTTCGTTGGTGGAAAATCTTGTCCCGGGTCAATTTAATGGCTCTTAGGCAGGGCACTGCGCGTTATTATGGCTCTTAGGCAGGGCACTGCACCTTAAATAATTTTATCGACGCTGTCATACGCATTATCATTATAATGGTCTGAAGCCAGTGCAACGCGTAACTTGTCTTATCTGACGGCAATTCTTACGCCGCCCATGCTTGAGTACCGTTGTCCTGATGACAGGAGCGGGTCATGCACCAGATGTCCCTGCCGGGCTTTTATCAACGCTTGCGAACCGATCCGGAACGCGGCCTCGCTCCGCTCGAAGCCGAACAACGCCTGCGCAAGACCGGCCCCAACACCTTGATTCCGCGTCCCCGGCGATCCGCCCTGGCGCGTTTTCTGCAACACCTGACAAATTTGTTCGCGCTACTGCTTTGGGCCGGCGCCATCCTGTCGTTCATGGCCGAGTGGCTCATGCCCGGTGCCGGTCATGTCTACATCGGCAGTGCCCTGGTGGCGGTGGTGGTATTGAATGCGACCTTCAGCTATTACCAGGAACACAAGGCGGAGGCGATCATGGCCGCTTTCCACAACATGCTCCCGCCCAGCGCACGGGTGTTACGCGCCGGACGGACAGCCGTCATCCCGGCGGCACGCGTGGTCGAAGGCGACGTTCTGCTGCTGGAAGAAGGCGACCGCGTACCGGCGGATGCACGCCTGTTCGAGGTGATCGGACTCAAGGTCGACAACGCCCCGCTCACCGGCGAATCCGAGCCGCAACTGCGCACCACCCACCCCACCGACCGGCACCTGCTCCACAGTCGCAATGTAGTGTTCTCCGGCACGACGGTGCAGAGCGGGCGCGGCAAGGCGGTGGTCTTCGCCACCGGCATGCGCACGCAGATCGGGCGCACCGCGGAAATGACACAGAGTGTGGCGGTGCGCGCTACCCCATTACATGTGGAGCTGCGCCGCTTCATGCTCATTATCTCGCTCATCGCCGTGGGTATGGGCCTGGCGGTTCTGCTGACCGGGCTGCTATGGCTCGACAACCCTTTCTGGAGCCAGTTGATATTCGCCATCGGCATCATCGTGGCGAATGTGCCGGAAGGCCTGCTCGCCACCGTCACGCTGAGCCTGGCGCTGGCGGCGCGCCGCATGGCCGCGAACCAGGCGCTGGTGAAAAACCTGGAGTCGGTGGAGACCCTCGGCTGCACCACGGTCATCTGTACCGACAAAACCGGTACCCTGACGCAAAACCGCATGCAGGTCACGCGCCTGTTTCTGAACCAATGCGTGCACAGCGACGCCGACGCCCGCTTCGAGCGCGCGGAACTGGACAAGCTGCTCATGGTGGCCGTGCTGTGCAACAACGCCCAGTCCCTGGCGACAGGACATCAATACACCGGAGAACCGCTGGAAGGTGCGCTGCTGGCGTACGCCCAGCGCTACCTTCCGGTCGAGACCTACCGTAAGGAAAGACCGCGACTGTGCGAGCAACCCTTCAGCGCCAACACCAAGCTCATGCTGACCATCAATCAGGTGGGCGATGAACAAATCGCCTGCCTCAAAGGGGCGCCGGATGTCATCGTCGATTGGTGCGATCGTATCCTGATCGACGGCCAGCCGCAGTCACTCAGCGCCGCACACAAGGCCGCGTATCTCGCGGCTTATGAAGAGTTCGCCCGGCGCGCCGAGCGCGTCCTGCTGTTCGCCTATCGCGAGGTGCCGGTACGCGTGCACTGGGTGGAAGAGGATCTGCCGCGCAGCGGTTATATTTTTATCGGCCTCATCGGCCTGCTCGACCCGCCGCGACCCGAAGTGCCCCAGGCGGTGGCGTCGCTGCGCGCCGCGGGCATACGCATCATCATGGTCACCGGCGACTACCAAGTGACCGCCGAGGCGGTGGCCCGGATGGTCGGCCTGGCCGTCGGCGCGAAGCCGCTGATCGTCAGCGGTGACCTGCTGCACGCCATGACCGACGCGCAACTCGACTGGGAACTGCGCACGGACGAAATCATCTTTGCGCGCATCTCGCCGGCGCAGAAACTGCGCATCGTCCAGGCGCTGCAACGGCAGCACGAGGTCGTCGCCATGACCGGCGACGGGGTCAACGACGCGCCGGCCTTGAAGCAGGCGGACATCGGCGTGGCCATGGGCGCGAGCGGCACCGACGTAGCGCGCGATGCCGCGGACATCGTGCTGCTGGACGACAATTTCGCCACCCTGGTTCCGGCGGTGCGCGAAGGCCGCGCGATCTTCGACAATCTCAAAAAGGCGGTGGCCTACATCCTGACCAGCAATGTGCCCGAGATCACGCCCTTCCTCGGTTTCATTTTTCTTGGGCTTCCGCTGCCATTGACCGTGATACTGATCCTCAGCATCGACCTCGGCACCGACATGCTGCCGGCCATCGCTCTCGGTAAAGAGCGGCCCGAATCCGATATCCTGAAGCAGGCGCCGCGCCCGCGTCACGCACACCTGATCAACGGCCGCCTGCTGCTCTGGGCGTATGGCATCCTGGGAATGATCGAGTCCGCCGCGGGTTTCTTTGCCTATTTCAGCGTTCTGTATGCCGCCGGCTGGCACTGGGGCCAGCCCCTCGCCGGCGACGATCCGCTCTACCACAAGGCGGTGTCCGCCTTCTTCGCCGCCGTCGTTCTGTGCCAGGTCGCCAACGGCCTGCTCAGCCGCACCCGCCGCCAGTCGCTGCTGCGGCAAGGCCTTTTTTCCAACCGTCTGTTGATCGCCGGCATCCTGGCCGAACTGATACTCGCGTGGCTGATCATCCAATGGTCGGTACTGCAACCGTGGCTCGGGACGGCGACGCTGAGCTGGCGTGAATTGCTCCTGGGCGCGCCCTTCGCCCTGGCCATGTTGTTGCTGGACGAGACGCGGCGCCTGCTGGTGAGAAAAAATGTAGGCTGGGTGGTGCGGACGACGTATTATTAATCGGTCGATAGCCCCGTTGTGCGACGACACTCACAAACGCCTTGAGGCGCAAGACATGCGTTACCAGGAGATGATCCACGCACTGCTCGGCCCCGCCGCCTATCCCCATGCGACGGGGGATGTCGAGCATTTGCACACGCACATCTCCGATATATTCCTCGCCGGCGATTACGCCTACAAGGTCAAAAAACCCGTCAATCTCGGCTTTCTCGATTTCACCACCCTCGATAAGCGCCTGCACGCCTGCCGCGACGAGGTGCGCCTGAATACACGCCTCGCGCCGCAGATCTATCTGGGGGTTTCCGCTATCTGTCTGCAGGATGGGCGTTACAGCATCGTCGACGATGCCGATAGCGTGACGCACGGCGAGATCGTCGACTACGCCGTGCGCATGCGGCGCATGCCCCAGGAGGGTATGCTCGACCGGGTGGCGAACGCC
>JAYSOL010000159.1:0-4575 GCA_043723045.1 Gammaproteobacteria bacterium
CGACTTTCAATCCATGCTTGCGCAGCGAATCACCTGTGACCTCGCCATAGTTCAGCACGATTCCTGAACTATCATTCTGGATCAGAAGTTTGTAGGTCCTTTGACCTGACTTGGCCTTGTAAAAAAAACTGAAGTCAACAATCGTTCCGCTCTCGCATGCCACCACCACGTCCTTGGGGTTGGCGAACAGATCTATGCCTACATGCCACCGCGGCACCAGCCTGCCATTGCGCTGGCCTTGGCGGTGGGCAAGGAACATCCGCCCGGACCGCCCAACGATGCCATTCGGAGCCCGATACAGATATGAAACGGTGCGTGCATCTTTTCTCGATGTCCTGACCGGCCAGTAGCTGCCCAGGGGAGGCTCAGGGGCAAATGGCACGGGATTATCGCTCGGCACGGGCAGTGGAGGCTTGTTTGAGGCCTCTTCCTTCAGTTCCAGCTCGGCGTATTCCTCGTCTTCATATTCGAATTCTTCGTCATCCTCGTTCGATGCATATTCATCTTCGTTATCTTCCGCATCCAGCTCGAGCACGTCCATTTCTGGGTCGAAGGACAGGTTCTGTTCATCATCCGTTGCGCCCAACGAATCAAAAGAATCCTCCTCATACTCATCGTCTGGCGAAAATGCCTCCCCGGTCTCATCGTCGAATTCTGCATCAGTTGGGTGTTGTGCGTACTGCGTCACGGCATGACTGTACGTCTCTGAGGCAGACTGCTCGTCGTCCAGGTTTTCGTCATTGCGTTCCAGCTCATGCTCGCCCAAATAATCCTCTGTCTCCTTATCGGGAGTGGCGGCAAGCGAGTCCAGCAGCCCAGGCAGCCTGCGGGCGGGCATGGCGCAATGGCCTTCTGTGGCGCGGATCACCCGCAACCTGCCGCCTTTCTTACGGAAAAACGCGTCACCTACTGTGCTTGTTTTACTCTCCGGTGCATAGAACACACTGACATGGAGGCGTGGATTGGCGTCCAGCCAACGCATCCAATTGCTGACATTGCCTGTATAGGTCGAGTCGAATGCCCACACTTGAGACAGCCTTGCCAGGGCGCCTTGCTGCATTTGTGCATCGGAGTGGAAATGCGCAAGAGGCTCCAGAAGTCCATAGGCACGGGAATGCCCGGCAATCACCAGATTGCGCAACGCGGGTGGCGCTGTGGATTGCACCCGCCCTACTTCGTCCAGCACCTCGGCCATCAGGCTGTTAAGATGGGCGGGCTTGCCCAGGGCATGCCACTTCTGCAGGTCTTTGCCGAAGGCGCTGGCACCACCCGTGGTGTTCCAATCAAGGTAGGGCACGACGAGCACGACAGGCCGGCCCGAGGCGGACACGAATCTGCCGAAATTAAAGGGTGCGTCAGTAATTATCCCCGCAGGGATGATCCTGGGTCGTTTGCAACCATTGAGCAAGCCATGGGCATACACCAATACGTCCACCTCACGCATAGCCAGTGCCGCCTGCGGACAGAACACCGCCACGCGCGTAGGCAGAGTTTTTGCCGCAAAGGTCCAGAGCTTGCCACCCTGATGCATGGAGGGAGTGGCCGACTTCGGCGCTGGCGTCGGTGTGCTGCCGGGACGTGATCTGGGCGCCCTGCGCGCCAGTGAGTCCGTCAGGGCCAAGCGTGTGGCGGCATCCAGCTTGGCGTCGGTACCCAGCAGGCGTGCGGCCTTAAAGCGGATGATGGCCTGTTCTGTTTTAGTATCACGTTTTCCGGGTTGCGCGAACATCGAGGCTTGAGCCAGCTCTTCCAGCGCGCGTTGCGCAAGCGCCAGCTCCGTGGATGCATCCAGCACCCCGCCCGGGCCTAGCCCATATTTCCTGCGAAAACGCTCCAGTGCGCCGCGGGTGAGTCGCCCCAGATCACCATCGTCGTTGAGGTGTTCGCCCTCGGCAGCATTCAGCACGCGCTGAGCGAAGCGCACTAACTCGGCGGCTGGCCGGCTTGCACCTGCGCTGACCGCGTCCGTCGTGACGCTGCCGGGCTCGGGGGGCGTCGCCCCGGAGGTAGGGCGATATTCCCAGTGCCATTCCTCGGTTTGGATGGGCTTGAAGCAAAAGCGGGCGGCATTGTCCTTGAGCCACGCATGAAACCAGGTCGATCGCCATGTGGCGCGCGCCGCCCTGCTGGAATTATTCTGAACTTCATGGCCGTGCTTGCGTTCCTGCCATAAATCGATGGCAATGCCTCCCTGATGATTGCTGTAGCCAGGCGCTGCAATGCGCCCTCCCAGACCAAACCCACCAGCGCCTAGCGGCGTCAGCATGTAGCGCACGGCCTGCGCGGAATGCGGTCCCTCCGCAAGCGCCTCACGTGCCTTCTGTGTGCTGTCGTAGTAGCCACCCTTACGCGTGAAGTATCTAAGCCATAGATCTCTCTGGTAGGTGGCGCTGCGGTAACCACTGGTTGCGCTCAATCGCATGGTCTTCAGTGCGTCCGCATCACCCGCCGCCTGTGCCTTGGCCAGATCTGCATTGGCGGCCGCCAGCAGCTGGCCCGCGGCGGCGGCGGCTTGCAACCCCATTTTTATCTGATTAGTTCCGGCAACCACAGCGAGCTCTGAGGGGGACAGATCCTGCTTGGGCGCCCCGGCGGCCTTGCGGCTGCGGGCGATATGGGCCTCGAGGACCCGGTCGCGGAACGCTGCTTGATCGGCTGCACCCTGCCAGATTTCAGATTCAGACAGCGCGTGATCACCGGGACAAACGGCGCCCTCAGACTCGAGGCTGTCGGCCGGGTCCCACGACTCGTGCAGCACGGACATCGGCTGCTCACGCTGGTCATCCAGGTGAAATGCGTGATCATCAACGTCGTTCATCGCTTGTTTATCTACAAGCTCATCCTCCTGCAGAACCCGCTCAGGGTAGCTATCGGTTTCGTCCAGGGGAAAATACCCCGCACCAGTCTCATCCTCCTCCTGCACGAACCACTCGGCATGCTCTTCAGGCTCGACGGGTAGCGTTCGGCCCGGCTCGAAGGCGCGCTGAAACGGACTCTCGCTCTGCAGCCCACGCAGGCTGGGTTCCGATTGCGCTTCATCCTCCTCGGTAAAGAGGTTATCCGCCAGAAACGGGGACTCAAGACTTCCCACGAGAGCTGTATTTTCCTCTGCTTTTACGTTCATGCCTGATCACCCCCGGCTTACGCTGTCGCCACTTTTCTGGCCTTCATATCGCGGCCGGTGATGAGAGACCAGTGGGTGATGATGGTATTCATCGCATCCTGGAGAAGGCCAGGTACCAGAAGGCCCGGCACAATCCCAGTGCCGCTGGCTTCAATCTGGATGAGAACCCGCGATATGGGATCGGCGATATCGAAGTAGCTCTTGGAGAGGCCGTGCGCCGGCAAGCCAACGCGCTGAGCCACTTTAAATAGCCGTTGTTCCGGGCCGGTCGCCTCAGCTCGGAGTGCTTGAATGATGGGCGAATCAAACGCCACGGTCAGGTGGAACCAGGACATCATTGAGACAAATGCAAATTCCTCGCGCGAAAGATTGCCGTTCGCCCTGCGTGACATCAACATGTTCTGTAGATTCACCACAAGATTCCCGATCTTGCCCCTGTCGGTAGGGTTAACTCCACTGATGTTACCGACGTTCGTAATCGCCACCCACACTTCTCGAAGGAGTTCCTCAAATATGGTTACGAATTCGTTGTTGTAGGCATCCGCCTTGATATAGGGATAGGGCTGGCCGTCGTCGGTGCCATGGTTCAAGTCCATGCCGAACATCCGCTGGTATGCGTTCCGCCGCGAGGCGCGCATGTCCGAGCGTATGTGGCTGGCGACGCTGATGATTGAGAACACCGGCGGATCGCGGTAGAACAGCTCCTCGGTATTGCGCAACCAGTGCTGCGCGGCAGGCGTCGGCACACCCAGCTTTTCGCCATGCAGGAACTCGTGCAGAACACGCCGGAAGATTTCATAAATCCGGGTGTTTTCGATCATGTAGGCATAAATCAGGTGGTCCCAGAGGACTGTTCCCTGGTCTGGTACGGCTGCGCCTGCCGTTGAATCCACAAAAGGGGGCGTACCTGTCGGCGCTACAACCCTAAGAGTATCTTTTAGCTCGTTAAGTAATTCCCCGGGGAGATGGGCAATGTCGCTTCTATGGCCTGGGTGACCCCCTGGGTGACCCAATGGTGGACTTGCGTTATGAACCCTGGATTGCCAGGCCACTTCCAGTAATGTTGTTAACACCGAAGGGTGACCCTCAAACATCCTTAAGGCACCCTCCGGGATGGTACCTGCGAATCGTCTGAACATATCGTATACCTCCTTTATCCCGATGTGCTTCTGAACCTTGAAGAAAACCGCATCACCTTCACGGTCACGTTTTCTTTCTTGACGTTTCTATTTCGACAGGAATTGTGTCCGATCTGTAACCAAGACATGGTCCTTTCCACCGCCTGTTTTCGTTGTTGGGGGTTCCAGGTAATTCTGGTGGTTTCAGATCCCCCATATCTTCCGGGAAGGGCACGCGTAGCACCTTCCGAATCGCCGTGAATTCGACGAGGGCTTTCGTCTGTTCTTCTGTTGGATCTGTCATGATCGTGTCCTCCTTAAAAGTGGTTTATG
>JAYSOL010000160.1:0-4778 GCA_043723045.1 Gammaproteobacteria bacterium
AAACGGGGTGCGCCTTGATCTGTCGGTAAATCCGGGGCAGGTAATTTACATTGACAATATTGCCGTGGCAGAGATAACTGTAGATGTTAACGATCCCGAGGATGATTCGGCTATATTGATTAACCGTAATATGTCTGCAAGCGCAATGGACTGTCCTGTTGACTTAAAGCACACATCTGCGATGTGTTCGCAGTACGTATATTTTTCCGATGGGTCTCTGGTCAGTTGGCCGGTTATAGTTCCTGCCATGGGTTCCGAAATCGTGGTATGGATCAAAAACCCCATGAAGGACAGCGATCATGATGGTGTAGCAGATTCAAATGATAGCTGTCCCTCTACTTCCCTCGGCTCGCTGGTGAACGCGAACGGTTGCTCCTTCTTTCAACAGCATCCTGCAGATATGGCATTAGTCCAGGGTGTCTCCGCGAGTTCAGTGGTTGTCGGGAGTAACGTCATCTACACCGCCACCATCACCAACAATGGTCCATCGTCCGCTAGCGCCCCCACGCTCACCGACACCCTGTCCCCGGGCTTACGCTTGGTCTCGGTGAACCCCAGCACCGGCTGCAGCGGCAGCCAAACGGTGACCTGCGTTCTCGGCAGTCTTGCGCCGGGAGCCAGCACCAGCGTCGCGATCGTGGCGACCGCGACCACCATCGGGACGGTGACGAACAGTGCCAGCGTGACCGCGAAGGAATACGACCCCAACCCCGGCAACAACACCGCCAGCGCCACCACCACGGTCCTCGCCCCGGACCTTGTCCCCACGGCCATGAGTGCCTACAAGTCTGGCAGTAAGGTCTATGTCTCGGACACGGTCAAGAACCAGGGCAACGCCAATGCCGGTTCCTTCAGCGTAACGTATTACCTCTCCACCAACACCACCTACGAACCCACCGACCTCCCGCTGGTGAGTACTACCGGTGGCAGCACCGCGTGTAGTCGCACCGTTACGTCTCTCGCTATCGGGGCGGTCAGCAGCGTCGCCAACAAGACCTGCTACAAACCCGGCAGTGCAGCGAGTAAGACACGGTATTACGTCCTCGCGGTCGATGACTTAAGCAATCAGGTGATCGAGTCGAACGAGATGAACAATACGCGCGCGAGTACCGGGCAGGTGTGGTGGTAAGACCAGTGTGCCCGACCCTACGACTTATCGTAGGATCGGGTCGCGCCCCATCCAGCCAGATTGTCTGGCCTGCTAGTTGCGGCTAAAGGGTCGATCCATCATCGGTCGCTCAGGCATCGGTCGCTCTATCATCGGGCGCATGGAGGGTGGTTCCGGCCGGTGTATATCCGCCGGGTCCATGCGCCGCTGGGGAGGCTCTATGCGCGGCAGAGGTGGCTCGACACGCAAGAACTCCGCATGCAGGACGATGCGTTCGGCGGTGATGCCGCCGTCGGGGCGGAGTGTGCCTTGAACGGTGATCGGCATGTCCTGAGCCAGATCCGTCGCGCGGCCGCCGGCGAATTCAGTGTCTTTTCCGTAATGCAGAAGCGCACCGTTGAATGTCGCTATTCCCGCAGCGGGCTGTGACTGGATGTGCCCGGACAATTCCAGCCGCGTGCCGGCAACACCCAGGTCGAGTCGCTCGATGCGCGCGCCCTCGGCGTAAGGCACGCCCTGGCGATAATGGCCGGTGATGCGCACGGCCTGGCCGACGGCAAGGTTGGCCGGGATGCGCGCGGCGTCGATGTTGACGCGGCCTGCACCGACGGTCAGGGTGCCGTGTACCTTATCCACGGCGCGCAAGCTGCCACGCAGCAGGAACCGCTCATCGCGCAATGCGGCAGAGCGCGTGACAGGCTGCACGCGTGTCGCGGCCCAGGAGCCATCGGCGCGCAACAACCCGCTCACTGCCAGCGTATCGCCGACCTGCACTTTTTCCAGCTTGAGCGGCTGGTTGTCCGGCGAACCGTCAAACGTATCGCGTCCGACATGCACGACCTGACCCAACACGGTGAGTGTGCCGGCGCTGACATTGACGGCATCCACCTGGCCACGCAGGGCCTGTTCCACGGTGACCCGTGCGGCGACGCTGCGCCCGCTGCCTGTCTCCAAACGACCTTGCACAACCACGACGTCACCGAGGTGCAGCTCGCTCTCCTTCAAAGTGGTTCCGTCATCGGTGATGCGGGTGTCGGACGTCAGGAAATACTCCCGGCCATTGACGAAGATGCTGCCGAAACGCTGCACCGGACCCATACCGGTAATGCCGGTGCCGCCTATGCCCCCGCCCTGATCCGGGTCCATGGCCCAGGCGCTGTAAAATAGACTGCCGAGCAACAACAGGCCGGCCAGGAGGCGCGGGACGACAAGGCTGATGTGAAGGTGCATCATGGTTTCTTTCGCTCTTTGGTTTTCGTCGATACGGGCGGCAGCGCCTCGTCTTCGTAGTAATATACGCCGAGACGCATTCTACGCCCGTTAGTAACAGATCGTTTTGTTGCCGCAGTATTCAGCGGCATGACCAGGCTGTTGATGTCACGCAGAAAACGCTCTGCACGCCGCACAAGTTCAGGGCGCGCCTGTTGCAGGTCGCCGCCATCCACCAACCCGTAGTAAACCGCACGCTCCAAAAAAGCCTGGTCCTCGCCGACGATGTTATGCAGGGCGCTTTGCAGATGGTCGCCCACGTTGGCGCCAAGAAACGCCAGTTTGTCGGCGGGCAAGGCCGACACATAGGCATTACGCAGCAGACGAACCTTGTCCTTTTCGACTTGCACCACGCCGGCGCGCACCAGTTCATCCAGCACCACGGCCGGACGCATGTCGGCCTTCAGTTTCATTACCAGGGATTCGAAACTCGGTTGTTTGCCCGCGGCGCGCAACGGCAGCGGCCGCGGCTTGTTGCGCGAGTTCTGATAATTCGCGTCTGTGGCCCATGCGGTGACCACGCGCACCGCGATGCTGGCCTCGCGCCGCAGTGCCGGTGGGTTGGTGGTTGCAAGCTGTTCGGCACGCAGGCGTCGCACGTCTTTGCGATGGATTCCGGTCAACAGGCTGACGCGGCTGTCGCTGATGGGTTGGCCGCTGTCGTCGAGCCGCGTTGCCTCGGCGACGTAAACCGCCTTGAGGGTTTCGCACAAGTCGGGATACGTCCAGCCGCGCCCGATCAGGTATCGGATCAGCGGGTGGAGCAGGGCCAGTACCGCACTTTTCAAGTCAACATTCATGGTGTTTTGTACCGACCGCTTGTCGGAGAGTTATCCCAAGGATAGCATATATATTGACTGTGGGAAAAATTCCCACTAACATCGGTTACAGACTGAGCAGGGGGTTTTGCCGGCGCACCCCCTGCTACCGGTCCGCAGGAATACCCCCGCCGTAACTTGAAGCCGGAAGCATACAGTATTAACAACTGATACAACTTTAGGAGATACGATATGAAACGCACAGCCCTGTACGCTGCCCTGATCTGCGCCCTCGGATTGACCATGACCGCGGTGCACGCTGCCGACACCACCGACACGGGCACGAAGCCGGCGAATGCGGCTAGCCCCGCGGTACCGAACGGTTCGGGCGTAGCTGCCACACCCGCCATGCCGGGTAACCCGATTGCTAAGGAGAAGGTAAAGGCTAACCGGCTGAAAGCCAAAGAACACCGCGATGCGGCCGCCATGCACAAGGATGACGCCATACACAAGGATGACGCCAT
Source organism: Gammaproteobacteria bacterium (assembly GCA_043723045.1). GTDB lineage: Bacteria > Pseudomonadota > Gammaproteobacteria > Acidiferrobacterales > UBA6901 > JANNJF01. The sequence continues at coordinate 3,660 of JAYSOL010000160.1, forward strand.
GGGTGATCACGCCAGGCCGGATGCCCAACATCCGTCCGTATCACGGCCTGAGATGACCCGCCCGGAAGTCACCAAGCCGGAAGTAACGCGGCCTGAGGTTACCCGTCCGGAAATGCATCGCTAAACCACACATTGTGGAGCTCCGACACCTCACGGTCGCATTGCGACTACGAGGTGTTTGTTTGGGGCCCGACAGCGCGTGGCGCCGGGAAGTGCCTCACCATATATATCGGATCAAGTTCATCCGCTATCATTCCCCGTTGTCTTCATCGAGTGGATCGGTAAATGATTAAGAAAATTATTCTGGTAAATCTTCTATTGGCTGTGGTTTTACTGCCAGGCATGGCCTGGGCGGCAAATTCCGCCCCCAGCCTTACCTTGGGTGTCGCACCCTCGTACTCGGTGGGCAAGTATGGCGAGACCACGGATACCAAGATCACTTACGTGCCTGTCTATGCGAAGTATCAGGTGAACGATCTGAGCCTCAAGCTGATCGTGCCCTATATCTCCGTTGAGAGTGCCGGCAGTGTGACGTCGGGCGGCATGGTCATCGGTGGCCCGGGAAAGACCGTCGCAACCACCAAAATCGAAAGCGGCCTTGGGGATATCTGGCTGGAAGGCCGTTACCGCTTCCACGGGTCCCGATCCGCGCCCGATGTCGTGCCCTATGCCAAAGTAAAATTTGGCACCGCCTCTTACAGCCAGGGGCTAGGCACCGGCGAGAACGACTATGAGCTTGGCCTGGGCGTGGAGTGGACCGTGGGCAGCAAAATATTTCCGTTTGTGGACGGCGGTTATCGCCTGCTCGGTAGCCCGTCCGGCACCAGTCTGAACGACATTGCCGTGTACGACGCTGGCGTGATGTTCGCGCTGAATGACAAAAATTACCTGACCGGTATGTTCGCCGGCCATCAATCCGCCCAAGCCGGCTTTGACGCCGCCGCCGACGCGATAGTGGCCTGGAACCATCGCGGCGCATCGGGAATTGCCCTGCAGGTCTTCTACGATAAAGGCCTGAGCGATGGCAGCCCGGATAGTGCGGTGGGTCTTGGTATAGAAAAGCGTTTTTAGTGGGTCACCACACTCAAACCACCAAGGTGCCGGTGTGCCCGACCCGAC
>JAYSOL010000161.1:0-2374 GCA_043723045.1 Gammaproteobacteria bacterium
TGCAGGCCGCGCGCGGCGACGTCCGTCGCGACGAGTATAGGTAGCTCGCCCGATAAGAACTGTTCCAATAGTTTTTCGCGCTTGTTCTGCGGGACGTCGCCGGAAATCACCTCGGCCTTGAATCCGTTGCCGCTGAGCCACGCGGCGACCCGCTCGGCCGCGCCCTTGGTATTGGTGAACACCAGGGAGCGCTGCGGATCCATGTGGCGCAACAGGCCGACGAGCAATGGGATCTTCTCCTCGTTGGCGGTGTGGTAGACGATCTGGGTCACGCGATCCGCGGTGACGGTCTCGGATTGGATCTTCACCAACTCCGGGTTATTCATGTGCTCATAGGCGAGCTCGATCACGCGATACGACAGCGTGGCGGAAAACAACATGCCGAGACGCTCGGTGGCCGGCGGCATGCGGTTCAGCAGGAAACGGATGTCCTTGATAAAGCCGAGATCGAACATGCGGTCGGCCTCGTCCAGCACCATCACCTGGACCGCCTTGAGATCGAACACCTGCTGCTTGAAATAATCGATGATGCGGCCGGGGGTGCCGATGAGCACGTCCACGCCCTCTTCCATCATCTTGCGCTGGGTGTCGTAGCCGGTACCGCCGTAGACCAGACCCAGTTTCAAACCGGCGTGCCGGCCCAGGACTTCGGCGTCCTTGTGGATCTGTATCGCCAGTTCCCGCGTAGGGGCGAGCATCACAGCGCGCGGCTGGTTCGCGCGGCGGGCGGCATCCGCTGGCTGGGTCAGCAGGCGGTTAAAGGCGGCCAACAGAAAGGCGGCAGTCTTGCCGGTGCCAGTCTGGGCCTGGCCGGCTACATCCCGACCGGACAGGGCCATGGGCAAGGTGCCCGCCTGGATCGGCGTGCAAAACTCGAACCCGGCGTCACGCACGCCCTGGAGGAGTTGTTCCGGCAAGCCTAAGCTGGCAAACGATTGATCGCTTAAGTGGTTGCTACTCATATTTAATTCAGAATATCAGGAAATCTGTGTCTTGGGCACCGCTAAATCGCTAAATTCACCAAAAATCCGGGGGTTAGGAAGGCATGCTTGCATTGCACCGACGATTCCGCTCAAATATCGGAACAACCCAAACCGACATCCACAATACAGACGGTTATGGACAACACCACCAGCGGTGGCCTCGAATCCGTACGGAGAAGTGAATCATGAGTGATAGCATTGTATACGTGACCGATGCCTCTTTTGAACAGGAAGTTCTTAAATCATCGGGGGCGGTCCTGGTGGATTTCTGGGCGGAGTGGTGCGGCCCGTGCAAAATGATCGGCCCCATTCTGGAAGAGATCGCCACGGAATATAACGGCAAGCTCAAGATCGCCAAGCTCAATATTGACGAGAACCCCAACACCCCGCCGAAATACGGCATCCGTGGTATCCCGACGCTGATGCTGTTCAAGGGCGGCAACGTGGAAGCCACCAAGGTAGGTGCCGTCTCCAAATCCCAGCTGTCTGCCTTCATCGACGGCAACCTGTAATTCCGCTCCTGTTCCGACCGGACTGGACGCCGGCTGGAACAGGTGCTAAGGTTAGATGACGAATTAATAAGTCCCAGATTTTTCCAACTCCACTTTGCGTTAAAACCCGTTTAGACCCGCACGGCTCCCCACGGCAGCCTGCATTTCCCCCATGCACCCAGCCTCTCACTACCCATACAAAACTATATGAATCTGTCCGAACTCAAGAAAAAACCCGCTACTGAACTGGTCGAAATGGCCGCCGCCATGGATTTGGAAGGGGGCAGTCGCCTGCGCAAGCAGGACCTGATCTTCGCCCTGCTCAAGGCCCAAGCCAAAAAGGGCGAGGACATCACCGGCGAAGGTGTAGTGGAAATCCTGCAGGACGGCTTCGGCTTCCTGCGCTCCGCCGACAGCTCGTATCTCGCCGGACCGGACGACATCTACGTCTCGCCGTCCCAGATACGCCGCTTCAATCTGCGCACCGGCGACACCGTCAGCGGCACCATCCGCCCGCCGAAGGAATCGGAACGCTACTTCGCCCTGCTGAAAGTTGAACAGATCAACTACCAGTCACCGGAAGAGGCCAAGAACAAGGTCCTGTTCGAAAACCTCACCCCGTTGCACCCCAACCGCCGGCTCAAGCTTGAGCGTGACAGCTCCGCCAGTGAAAACCTCACCGGCCGCGTCATCGATCTGATCGCGCCCATCGGCATGGGACAACGCGGACTGATCGTGTCGTCGCCCAAGAGCGGCAAGACCGTGATGCTGCAGAACATCGCCCATTCCATCACCGCCAACCACCCGGAATGTCTGCTCATCGTGCTGCTCATCAACGAGCGCCCGGAAGAAGTGACGGAAATGCAGCGTTCGGTGCGCGGCGAAGTCATCGCCTCGACC
>JAYSOL010000162.1:0-10310 GCA_043723045.1 Gammaproteobacteria bacterium
ATCCACAGGAGATTCAGCGGCACATTCAGATCCACAAACACCACCTCGGCAAACTGGCCCAGAACGGCCTGAAGGCGTGCCAGGATGTCGACGAACTGATGCTGGGGACGATTGCGCAGGCCGGGGATCAGGACCATAAAATCACTCAGCCGCCTGCCGTCGACATCGCGGGTGGGAACACGTTCGTACAGCGGCCGATGGGATTCCATCAGCATGCCGTTGGATGCCTTGGCCATGAGGTCCATCGTCAAACCCTAGCGAAATCCCGGTGGCATGGCAAGACACGACAGATCAATAAAATGCCCCGGCCGATAACCGGCCGGGGCGTCGAGGATCGATCTTGAACTAAAAGATCGGAATATGGTGGTCAGCTGCGCGTATTGAGTTAAAAAACCATCCTGGGGAAAGACTCAGAACTCGAAGACAAGCTCATCATCCTTGGTGCTGACACGGACTTCACCACCGTCGGCAAGCCGGCCGAAGAGCAGTTCGTCCGCGAGGGGTTTTTTGATCTTCTCGCGGATCAGACGTGCCATGGGGCGCGCGCCCATGGCCGGTTCGTAACCATGTTTGGCCAACCAGCGACGTGCCGCGTCGTCCAGCTCGATGCTGACCTTGCGTTCTTCCAGTTGCCCCTCGAGTTCCAGGATAAACTTGTCCACCACACTCACGATGGTCTGTTCGTCCAGCGGCTTGAAGGGGATGATCGCATCCAGGCGATTGCGGAACTCCGGGCTGAACATGCGCTTGACCGCCTCCACGTCCTCGCCCGTGTGGCTCTGCTTGGCAAAACCCATGGAGGAACGACTCATCTGCTCGGCGCCGGCATTGGTGGTCATGACGATGATGATGTTGCGGAAATCGGCCTTGCGACCGTTGTTGTCCGTCAGCGTGCCGTGATCCATGACCTGCAGCAACAGATTGTACACATCGGGATGGGCCTTCTCGATTTCGTCCAGCAGCATCACCGCATGCGGGTGTTTGTTGACGGCGTCCGTCATCAGTCCACCCTGGTCGAAACCGACATAACCGGGAGGCGCACCGATCAGCCGCGACACGGTGTGACGCTCCATGTACTCCGACATGTCGAAGCGGATCAGCTCCAGGCCCAGCACCTTTGCCAACTGGCGCGTGACCTCGGTCTTGCCGACGCCCGTGGGGCCGGAGAAGAGATAGGAACCGATCGGCTTGTCCGGACTGCCCAGGCCGGAGCGCGACATTTTAATCGAAGTGGTCAGCGCATCGATGGCGGCGTCCTGACCAAACACCACCAGCTTGAGGTCGCGCTCCAGGGTGCGCAACGCCTTCATGTCGGAGGACGACACACTCTTGGGCGGGATACGCGCAATCTTGGCGACGATCTCTTCGATCTCGCTCAGACCAATCGTCTTCTTGCGTTTGCTCGGCGGCAGCAGGTGCACACTGGCACCGGCTTCGTCGATCACGTCGATGGCCTTGTCCGGCAGGAAGCGGTCGTTGATATAGCGGGCGGACAGTTCAGCAGCGGCGTGCAGCGCCGGGCTGGTGTACTTGACGCCATGATGCTGCTCGAAGCGGGACTTGAGTCCCTTGAGGATCAGCACCGTCTCCTCCACGCTGGGCTCATTCACATCGATCTTCTGGAAACGGCGCGACAGGGCGCGGTCTTTCTCGAAGATCCCGCGGTATTCCTGGTAGGTGGTCGAACCGATGCACTTGAGCTCGCCCGAGGACAGCGCCGGCTTCAGCAGATTGGACGCGTCCATGGCGCCACCGGACGCAGCACCCGCGCCGATGATGGTATGGATCTCGTCGATGAAGAGCACGGCGTTTTCATGTTTCTTCAGATGGTGCAGCACCGCCTTCAGGCGTTTTTCGAAGTCGCCGCGATATTTGGTGCCCGCCAGCAGCGCACCCATGTCGAGGGAATAGATGGTGCTGCGCGCCAGAATTTCCGGCACATCGCCTTCCACTATCTTTTTCGCCAGACCTTCAGCGATCGCGGTCTTGCCGACACCGGCCTCACCGACATACAACGGGTTGTTCTTGCGGCGGCGGCAGAGGATCTGGATGGTGCGCTGCACCTCGAGATCGCGGCCGATCAATGGATCGATCTTGCCGGCGCGGGCGCGCTCGTTCAGGTTTACGGTAAAAATGTCGAGCGGGCTGCGCTCCGGTGCCACCGTGCCGTCTTCGCCTTCCTCCGGCGCGGGCAGTTCGGGCTGACTCTCCCCCGGCACCTTGGAAATACCATGGGAAATGAAATTCACCACATCGAAACGACTGATGTTCTGTTTATGCAGGAAATACACCGCGTGCGAATCCTTCTCGCCGAAGATTGCCACCAGGACGTTGGCACCGGTAACCTCTTTCTTGCCCACCCCCTGGACATGCAGGACGGCGCGCTGGATCACGCGCTGGAAGCCGAGGGTCGGCTGCGTGTCGGTCTCGCTGTCCGGCGGCAGACTGGGCACGCTTTCACGCAGAAAGTTGACCAGGTTGCGTCGCAGGTCGTCGATGCTGCCGCCGCAGGCGCGGATGACGCGCGCGGCACTGGGATTGTCCAGCAGCGCGGTCAGCAAATGCTCGACCGTGATGTATTCGTGGCGTTTCTCACGGGCTTCCTGAAACGCCGCGTTGAGCGAGAACTCTAGTTCCTGTGACAACATGGTGCGACCCCCCCGGACACTCTCCGGCAATTAAAACCTCAATGCACTAACAGCTGCGATTCACTCAGGCTCCATGGTGCACTGCAGGGGATGCAGATTCTCCGAAGAGAACACTGTCACCAGCCTGACCTTGGTCTCGGCGATCTCGCGCGTAAACACACCGCAGATCCCCATACCCTTCTGATGCACATGCAGCATGATCTGAGTGGCCTCTTCCCGATTCTTGCGGAAGAACTTCTCCAGCACCACGACCACGAACTCCATGGGAGTGTAATCGTCATTCAACAGAATAACTTTATAGAGCGTTGGTTTTTTCAGCTTCGGCCGGGCTTCCTGCACCGCCTGACCGTCGCTGTACTGCGGCAGCTTGTCGCTCATATGTCACTCACAATTCTTAGATTAGACCATGCTTTCGAACTAGCTACATTTTGCGGCCATTGGGCAAAAATACAAGATGTCCGGCTGGCGAATTTCCTTGGTCTGGCATAGATTTTGGCGTTGCTAGCAATTATCTTGCCAGCGCAAAATTCCCCCATTTGGATCAGGGCAGTAGGCCGGCACCCCGCATCTTGACTTAGTCAAAAAAAAAGAGGGATGATGCACACTGCGTGACCCTTATTTGGCCTTTAATTGGGCTCCATTTAGCGCGTTTCCGATGTAGTTCTGGGTCTGGCAGGGAACGCATGACTTACTGCTTCAAGTAAGCAATTAAAAATGGGGCTTTGCCCCGCGTTTAGTGAACTAGGGGAGACGTGGCATGGTAACAGGTACAGTTAAGTGGTTTAACGCCAGCAAAGGGTATGGCTTCATTTCACCCAGCAGCGGCGGTGATGACGTTTTCGCGCATTTCTCGGCGATCGTCATGGAAGGCTACAAAACGCTGAAAGAAGGTCAACAGGTCGAGTTTGAGATCCAACAGGGCCCCAAAGGGCCTCAGGCCAGCAACATACGCGGCGTCTAGCGTAATGCAAATAGCATAAGATGTATATTTCCTGTGCCCGGCTTATGCCGGGTTTCTTTTTTTGACGGCTGCGCGGCGACCGATACTGGTGGCCTACATGTGAGCGATCATGGCCGCGCCGAAGCCGGAACAGCTCACCTGCTGGGCGCCGGGCATGAGCCGGGCAAAATCATACGTCACCGTCCCGGCGGTAATCGCGCCATTCATGCCCTGGATGATGAGATCCGCCGCCTCCGACCAGCCCAGGTGGCGCAACATCATCTCCGCCGACAGAATCAACGAGCCGGGATTCACCTGATCCTTGCCGGCGTATTTGGGCGCCGTGCCATGGGTGGCTTCGAACATGGCGATGGTATCGGAAAGATTCGCCCCCGGCGCAATGCCGATGCCGCCCACTTGAGCGGCCAGCGCGTCAGAGATGTAGTCACCGTTGAGGTTGAGGGTGGCGATAACGCTGTAGTCCTCCGGACGCAGCAGGATCTGCTGTAGAAACGCATCCGCAATCACGTCCTTGACGATAATCTCCCGCCCGCTGCGCGGATTCTTGAAACGACACCACGGCCCCTGGTCGATGAGCTTGGCGCCGAACTCGCGCTGCGCCAGTTCGTAACCCCAGGTCTTGAATCCACCTTCGGTGAACTTCATGATGTTGCCCTTGTGCACCAGGGTGACGGAAGCGCGGTCGTTGTCGATGGCGTACTGGAGCGCCTTGCGCACCAGGCGCTCGCTGCCCTCACGCGACACCGGCTTGATGCCGATAGCGGACGACTCGGGAAAGCGGATCTTCGTGACGCCCATTTCCTTCTGCAGAAACGCGATAACCTTTTTGGCTTCCGCGGATTGCGCTTCCCATTCGATGCCGGCGTAAATGTCTTCGGAGTTCTCGCGGAAAATCACCATGTCGGTTTTTTCCGGTTCCTTCACCGGGCTCGGCACGCCGGCGAAGTAACGCACCGGCCGCAGACAGACATACAGATCGAGATTCTGCCGCAGGGTCACGTTGAGGGAGCGTATGCCGCCACCCACCGGCGTGGTCAGAGGTCCCTTGATGGAAACGACATAGTCTTTGACCGCCTCCAGGGTTTCGTCCGGCAGCCAGGCGTTAGCGCCGTAGGTCGCCACGGCCTTCTCCCCCGCATACACCTCCATCCAGGCAATACGCCGCTTGCCGCCGTAGGCCTTGGCCACGGCCGCGTCCACCACCTTGCGCATCACCGGCGTAATGTCGACACCGGTGCCGTCGCCCTCGATAAAGGGAATAATCGGCTGATCCGGTACGTTGAGGGAAAAATCCCGGTTGACGCTGATCTTCTCGCCGCTCGGGACGACAATCTTCTGGTAAGCCATGACCTTCTCCGCGGGACACAAATGAGGCGCGGATTCTAACACTACCGGCCCGGGTCCTGTAATCTATGGGCATGAAAACCTCCTACTCCGAACTACTCGCCGATGCTGATCCTGTTTAACAAACCCTACAACGTCCTGACCAAGTTCACCGACAGCGAGGAGCGGGAAACCCTGGCGCAGTACATCAAGCTCCCCGGCGTTTACCCGGCGGGACGTCTGGACCGGGACAGTGAGGGCCTGCTGCTGCTCACGGACGACGGACAACTGCAGCATCGCCTGAGCGACCCGCGCCACAAAATGCCCAAAACATATTGGGTACAGGTCGAAGGCATCCCCGACGAGGCTGCTTTGAAAGCACTGCGTCAAGGCGTATCGATTGAGGGACGCAAGACCCGCCCGGCGGAAGTGCACTCCATGGAGGAACCCGCCCTCTGGCCGCGCGATCCACCGATCCGCGTGCGCCTGCACATCCCCACCGCCTGGATCGCGCTGACGATCACCGAGGGCCGCAACCGTCAGGTACGGCGCATGACGGCGGCCGTGGGCCATCCGACGCTGCGGCTGATTCGCTACGCCATCGGCCCCTGGACGCTTAAGGGGCTGCAACCGGGGGCGTGGCGTGCAGCGGAATAATTTAGCGAGGACCTGCCCATGATCTGGACACCGCACGTCACCGTGGCTGCCGTCGTGCAGCAGTCTGGCCGCTTCCTGCTGGTGGAAGAGGCCGTGGATAACGGCATCGCACTCAACCAGCCAGCCGGGCATCTGGAGGAAAACGAAACCCTGCTGCAGGCGGTGGTACGCGAAACCCTGGAGGAAACCGCCTGGCATTTCCGGCCCGAGGCCCTGCTCGGCGTCTACCGCTGGCTCAGCCCGCGCAATCAGGTGACCTATCTGCGCTTCGCCTTCACCGGAACCTTGCTCCGGCACGAGCCGGAGCGGCCACTGGACCACGGCATCCTGCGCACGCTCTGGCTGACGCACGAGGCCATCCGCCAGTCCGTAGCGTCGCACCGCAGCCCCCAGGTGCTGCGTTGCGTCGACGATTACCTCAGCGGCGTGCGCTACCCACTCAGCAGTCTGCGCGACTTGGTGTAACGGACATACAGCCCGCCGATCCCGCTTCTGCGATATAATGTGCGCATGTCTGCCTCCCCCACCCATGTCATCGTCGGCCTGTCCGGCGGCGTCGATTCCGCCGTCGCCGCCCTGCTGTTGCAGCGTCAGGGCTACCGCGTGTCCGGCCTGTTCATGAAGAACTGGGAGGAGGACGACCGCAACGGCCACTGCGCCGCCGAGGAGGACTACAAGGAGGTGCGCCAGCTCTGCGCCATTCTCGACATACCGCTGCATGCCATCAATTTCTCCGCCGAATACTGGGACCGGGTATTCACTTATTTTCTGGATGAACTCAAGGCCGGGCGCACGCCCAATCCGGATGTGCTGTGCAACAAGGAAATCAAGTTCAAGGCGTTCCTCGAGCACGCCCTGGCCCTGGGCGCGGACGCCATCGCCACCGGTCACTACGCGCGAGTGGCAACCCACGACGGCCTCACGCAGCTCTGCAAGGCGCGTGACCTGAACAAGGATCAAACTTATTTCCTGCATACCCTGGGACAAAAAGAATTACGCCAGACACTCTTCCCCCTGGGTGAGCTGACCAAGCCGGAGGTGCGGCGCATCGCCCAGGACGCCGGCCTGCCCAACTATGCACGCAAAGACAGCACCGGTATCTGCTTCATCGGCGAACGCAACTTCAAGGAATTTCTAGCGCGCTACCTGCCGGCGCAACCGGGGGACATGCGTACCCTCACGGGGGAGCACAAAGGCCGGCACGATGGTCTCATGTATTACACCCTCGGCCAGCGTCAGGGCTTAGGGATCGGCGGACCTGGGGAGGCCTGGTATGTGGTCGACAAGGACATGCAGACGAACACCCTCTACGTGGAGCAGGGCGATGGCCATCCGGCCCTCTATAGCGTCGGCCTCACTGCCAGCCAACTCCACTGGACCACAGACAACCCGCCGTCGCTGCCCTTGGATTGCCGCGCCAAGACCCGTTACCGGCAGGAAGATCAAGACTGCCGCGTGTACGCGTCGTCGGACGGCTTTGTTGTCGTGCGCTTCGCGCAGCCGCAGCGCGCCGTGACGCCGGGCCAGTCGGTGGTATTCTATGCGGACGATATCTGCCTGGGCGGCGGCACCATCGTCGCGACGGAGCCCGCGACACCCGCGGCGGCGAACACCCTTTCCCGGCTGGTGAAATCTTACTAGAATGCCGGCTGACCTCACCAACGCCGCAGCGCCTCGCAGGAGACCCGCCTCGGCCATCTCCCGGAAACCCGGCGTGTTCGCACCCACTGTCGGTGATCGATCCAGGCGAGCAACATTAAGAGACTATCGGCCACTATGAAAAAAGATTCCGCCGCACCCCACCTGGCACTGTCTGCACTCACCGCCCTCTCGCCCCTGGACGGCCGCTACGGCGAAAAAACTGCATCCCTGCGACCGCTGTTCAGCGAGTTCGGCCTGATCCACTATCGCGTGACGGTGGAAGTACGCTGGCTGAACCTGCTGGCCGGACACGCCCAGATCAAGGAAGTGCCACCGTTCTCCCCGGCGGCACGTGCCCTGCTGGATCGCATCGTCAGCGAGTTTTCCGAGGCCGATGCGTGCCGCGTCAAGGAGATCGAGGCCACCACCAATCACGACGTGAAAGCGGTGGAGTATTTCCTCAAGGAAAAAACCCGCGACAATCCGGAGATCGCAGCGAGCGCCGAGTTCATCCACTTCGCCTGCACCTCGGAAGACATCAACAACCTCGCCTACGGCATGATGTTGCACGACGGCCGGCAGGACATCCTGCTGCCCGCCATCGACACACTTATCATTGCCATGGAGAAAATGGCGGTCGATTACGCGCGCCAGCCGTTGCTCGCGCGCACCCACGGGCAGCCGGCCTCCCCCACCACCATGGGTAAAGAGATGGCCAACGTCGCCTACCGCCTGCGCCGTCAGCGCTCGCAGATCGCGCAGGTGGAGATCCTCGGCAAGATCAACGGTGCGGTGGGCAACTACAACGCGCATTTGAGCGCCTATGCGGATATCGATTGGGAGAAAACCGCGCAGGGTTTCGTCGAGTCCCTGGGGCTCGTGTGGAATCCCTACACCACCCAGATCGAACCGCACGACTACATCGCCGAATTGTTTCATGCCATCGCGCGCCTCAACACCATCCTGCTCGATTTCGACCGCGACGTGTGGGGCTATATCTCCCTCGGCTATTTCAAGCAAAAGGTCAAAAGCGGCGAAGTCGGCTCCTCCACCATGCCGCACAAGGTCAACCCCATTGACTTCGAGAACTCCGAGGGCAATCTCGGCCTGGCCAACGCCCTGTTCGAACACCTGGCCGCCAAGCTGCCCGTGAGCCGCTGGCAGCGCGACCTGAGCGACTCCACGGTGCTGCGCAACCTCGGCGTCGGCCTGGGCTATTCCCTGCTGGCCTATGAATCCTGCCTGAAGGGTATCGGCAAACTCGAAATCAACGTAGCACGCCTGGAGGCCGACCTCGACGCCAACTGGGAAGTGCTGGCCGAACCCATCCAGACGGTGATGCGGCGTTACGGGGTCGAACAACCCTACGAAAAACTCAAGGCCCTGACGCGCGGCAAGAGCGGCATCAACCGTCAGTCCCTCGAGGCCTTCATCCGCGGCCTGGACATCCCTGAGCATGCCAAACAGTCGCTGCTGGCGCTGACGCCGGGCACCTATACCGGCAATGCCATTGTCCAGGCGGAACGCGGAGGTGACCGATAATCCATCAAGGCCCGGCAAAGCAACGGTACTCCCGCAAGGCGCGCCCGCACCCGGCATCCAGGTTTGGCCGGATGACCAGAGAACCCGCTGAAAAGTCCCCTCTCCCCCGCGCATTTCGGGGGAGAGGGTTAGGGTGAGTGGCTGTGTCCTCGTTAACCTGGATCGAGCGGAACACGGGGCTATAATAAAAACCATGAGCCCAGCGGACGACCACATAACGGAAACCGACCCGGAGCACCATCGCCTGCAGACTCGCGAGCAGGCGCGTGACGCCATCGCCGGGGTATTCCAGCAAGCACAGCGCCAGCTCGTGCTGTTCGCGCCCTTACTCGAGGCCCGCTACTTCAATACCGTCGCGATAGAAACACAAATCGGTGAGTTCATCGCTCGCCGGCGCAACAACCAGCTCCGGGTACTGGTCGAGGATACGCGCCAGGCCCTGCTGGATAATGCGCGCCTCGCACAACTGGCCCATCGGCTACCGGACTGCGTGCGCCTACGACAGGTGGGCGAGAATCATCGCGGACTGCGGGAATTGTTTGTGGTGGCCGATCACAGCGGGTATTTTCATCAGCCGGATATCGAACGCGCCGACAGCGTCACCAGCGCCCACGCAACGCGCACGGCCGTTCAACTGGCACGCCGTTTCGAACAGATGTGGGAGCAAAGTGAACCGGTGGAAGATCTGAACAGGCTGGGTTTGTAAAACATGACCGGGGATATTTTTTAATGCTGCGCCACTCTCTGCCCACGCTCAGCGCCCTGCTGCTATCCGGCGCCCTGCTCGCCGCCTGCGGCGGGCCAGCGGTTAAAGACGGCGCTGCCGTTAAAGAAGAGACCACCAGCAGCAAGGCGAACAAGGCGGTCAACACCGCCAGCAGCATGCTGGGCAAACCCTATCGCTATGGCGGCAACAACCCCAAGGGCTTCGACTGCAGCGGCCTGGTGCATTACAGCTACGGGCGCGCCGGTGTCAAAGTCCCGCGCAGCACCGACGCCCAACGAAAAGCCACGCAGCCGGTAACCCTCGGTAGCCTGCAAAAAGGTGATCTCTTGTTCTTCAACGAACGCGGTCTACGCGCATCCCACGTGGCGATCTACGTCGGTGACGGCACCTTTGTGCACGCACCCTCCAGCGGTAAACGCGTGCGCGTGGACCGGTTGGTCGATCCGTACTGGAAAAAGAACTTCGCCGGCGCCCGGCGCTTTCTCGGCCTGTGACGCCGCTACTGCGGGCAGTCTTCGTCGCCGGCCTGCTCCTGATGCTGGATGCCAGCGGGGAGCATGCACGCGCGAGCGCCGCCGAGACCCGCATCGTTCAACTGAAACACCGTGATGCCGACGACGTGCTGCCTACCCTGCTGCCGTTACTCGATCGGGATGGCCGCATCAGCGGGCGACAGTATCAGTTGTTCGTGCGCACCTCCGACAGGAACTTTGCCGAGATCGAGCGCGTCCTGAAAGAGATCGATACACCCCTGCGCAATCTGCGCATCGCGGTGCGGCATGCCGACAGCCGGAATGTGACAACCAGTGAA
>JAYSOL010000163.1:0-3319 GCA_043723045.1 Gammaproteobacteria bacterium
GCGTTGCTCTACCTCCTGCATCCATGCAGTCGTCTCCCAAAGGGAGAGGGAGAAAAACGGTACGCGCTATTTTTAGCGGTCGGGTTAGTAACAGCTAAAATAGGGCCGCGTTCCCAGGATAGGCCTGGTGAGTAATCTGATGGGTAAGCTGCCAGGCCTAGGTGTTTTTGCCACCCAACCTTAACTATCAGCCGCCTCGAGTCGACCTAAATCCACACTGGCGCGTACTTTTCGGCCCAAAATATCCAATAAAACAACGGCACGTTCGCGGCCACTGCCCGCCACGAAAATACCCGCGTAGCCTTGTAACGCCCCATGGGTTACACACACCACTTGGCCGGCATAAAATTCGAGCCCGGGCTTCACATGCAAACCGGACTCGGATTCGCGTGATCGCAATAGATCGACGAGGTCATCCGGTACCAGCGCCGGTTCCTTGCCGAAACGCACCAGGGCCGACACACCGACGGTGGAACGGATCGGTCCCCAGTCGTCACTACACGTATCGAGCTGAATGAACAAATAGCGGGGAAACAAAGGTTCGATCACCGACACCCGTCGGCCACCCCGTTTGCGGTGCTGCTGGGTCATGGGTAAGTAGACAGGATAACCCTGTCGCCCCAGCTGATGCCGGGCCGTCTGTTCCTGGCGCGGTTTGGTGTAAACCAGATACCAGGATTTTATGCGGGGGCTAGAACCGGACATGACGCGCCAGAGTGTGATGGGAAAAGGCTTCCCGTCATTATCCCACCGGAAGGCAGGTGGGTTCCACAAAAGAATGCAAAAAAAGGGCGCGCCAGGCGCCCTTGAATATCGACAACAGAAAGAATGGGCGGAATTTACTTCGCCGACCCTTCTTGCGCCGGTTCACCGATGGTGAGATTGGCGCGGTTCTTTTCCACAACCTTCGGGCCGATGCCCTTTACTTTGGTCAAGTCATCCACGCGCTTATATGGCCCATTCTTAGTACGATAGGCCACGATGGCGGCGGCGTAATTTGCACCGACACCTTTCATCGCCGCGTCGATGGCCGCCGCATCGGCGCTGTTGATATTCACAGGTGCGGCAAATACATTGAATGAAAAAAGAATGCAGAACAGCGTAAGCAGAAACGACGGGTGCGCTTTCATCCTTGACTACCTCCATGGTTAGCATTGTTGATGGTGTGTGCCGCGCTTTCCTTACTCCGTATGCGACCATGGCATCGTAGCGCACGCCCACCCCGTGGGCAAGAATCGGAAAGGAACTAATAGTGTGCAATCTCGCACAGTATTTGTTGCAGCATCGCCGTTGGATCGGCGGCTTGGGTAATAGGGCGGCCGATAACAAGATAATCACTGCCCTGCTCCAACGCCGCCAGCGGCGTCAACACCCGTTGCTGATCGTCCAGCGCGGTGCCCACCGGACGGATACCGGGCGTCACCAACAGGAACTTCGAACCAAATTTGGTGCGAAGCCCGCGCGCCTCCTGCGCGGAACACACCACACCATCGAGACCCGCCGCCTGCGCCAACGCGGCCAGGCGCTCCACCTGTCCATGGGCGTCGGCGGACAAACCAATTTGCGTAAGGTCCGCCGGCGCGTGACTGGTGAGCACGGTGACACCGATGAGCAGTGGCGGCCGTGGCAGGTTCGCCACGGCGTCACGCGCGGCGCGCAACATGGTCATGCCCCCCAAGGTGTGCACATTCATCATCCACACACCCAGACGCGCCGCGGCGGCACAGGCCCGGGCCACAGTCTGCGGAATATCGTGAAATTTAAGATCGAGAAAAACCTCGAACCCCCGGTCGACCAGCGTCTCGACGAGGCGCGGACCCGCCGCGGTATACAACTCCATGCCCACTTTGAGGCGGCAGAGCGCGGGCGTGAGACCGGCGACGAAGGCCAGCGCCTGTTGCGCCTCGGCAAAGTCCAGGGCAACGATGATGCGTGGACCGGTTACGTCGCTGCGGGTGTCAGACATGCCGCTTGCCCTCCTCCGGGCTCTCCATCATGTTAAGCAGGGGCTTGACCGTGTTCCAGCGCTGGCATCCTGGACACTGCCAATGCAGCGTTTTACCACGGAAGCCGCATTGCTGACAGCTATAGCCAAGCTGCTGCGCCATCAGGCGCTCAATGATCCCGCACAACAAAATCAGATCCGAACGGGTCGCGGCATCGGCTTCAACCATATTCAATTCGATAAGCCGGTGCAGACCGTGCACAGAGGGTTGCTTGCGCAACCAGGTCGCGACAAAGTCCTCGGCCGCATCCACGCCATCGCGGATTTTTACTATATCCGCCAGCGCCAGCATCACGGACACATCCGCGTGCCGCTGCAGCACACTGGAGAAATAGTCGTACAGACCGGCCTCATCGTTGAGACTGCGGTAACTGGCGGCGATCTGATTGGCCACCTCGCCCAGATAAAGCGGGTCTTGTTGTTCGACGCGCTTCCAGGCCTTGATCGCCTCGCGCTGCCGCTCCTCGATGTCCTCGATGCGCCCCAACAGTATGCTGCCACGCACACAAGCGTTATCGCAGGCCAGTGCCTCGGCCACATACCGGCGCGCCTGCGCAAAATTCTTATCCTGTATGGCCTGCTCCGCCTGCTCGCAATGGTATTGCGCTATAACATCATCCTGACGCCTGCCCGCTGCCCGTGCCAGCTTGCGGCTGGTGGCAATGGCCTTATCCCATTCTTTTTCCTGTTGATAGATCTGCACCAGAAATCGCAGGGCCTGTTCGGTATGCAAACGGATCTCGGCCAGCTCGAGGAACAGGTTCTCGGCACGATCGAACAACCCGGCCTTCAGGTAGTCCTGCCCCAGCTCCAACAGGGCCTGTGAACGTTGTTGTTTGTCCAGCGCAGGGCGGGCGATTAGATTCTGATGCACCCGTATGGCACGTTCAACCTCGCCACGCCGGCGAAATAAGTTGCCCAGGGCAAGATGGGTTTCGACAGTGCCCGGATCCTCCTCCAGCACCTTGATAAACACCTCGATGGCCTTGTCCGGCTGTTCGTTCAACAGGAAGTTGAGTCCCTTGAAGTACGCCGTAGGCAGATCGCGGGGGGTGTCGTTGCGGTGACGCCTCTGATCGAGCCGCGCCACCCACCAGCCGGACGCAGCGGCGATGGGCAGCAACAGCCACAACAGGTCATTCGCCGCTAAGATGGGCATAGGCTATGGCTTCGGCAGCCGGTGGGTAGGAAACTAAAGGACATCCTTGATGGGTAACGCGCGCAGATTCTGCACTTCTTGTTCGATTTCGCGTATTTCCCGGCGGGCACGCACCAGCTGGCGTTGCAGGCGCACATACATACCCAGACCCACCA
>JAYSOL010000164.1:0-3584 GCA_043723045.1 Gammaproteobacteria bacterium
ATTTTTGATGTTGAAGACCGGATGCGCAGTCAGCGCGCGCACTGTCGCCAGGGTAGTGGGTAGACGCGACGTGGCCTGCAGGGACAGCCATTTATCCATGACCAGGGGATCGTCGCGCCATTCCTGGTAAAACGCCGCGAGGGCATCGGCGCCCGCGCCGCCATCGCTGTTGGCCAGGGTATACAACGCGGCTATCTTGTCCGTCATGTTACCCGCCGTGTGGAACTGGCGCGCACACAGCTGCTGGATCTCCGCTTGCTCCAACTCCATGAGATAGGTCAGGCACACGTTCTTCAGGCTACGCCGGCCGATGGCGTCGGCGTCCGTGCTGTAGGGCCCGTGGTCCAGGTTGGCGTCATAGGTGCGTTGCAATTCCTTCTGCAGCGTCTCCGCCAGAGACCGGCGCATAAAACGTAACGCCTCGTGGATCGCCTGCGGGTCGATGGGCGCCATAAATTCCGCCACATAACTCTCGGACGGCAGGGTCATTACCTGGGCGATCATGGCCGCGTCCAGTACCTCGCTGCGCAGTGTCTTGCGCAAGGCGTCGCTGAAGTTCGCATCCAGCCGCCACGGGCGGCCGGCACGCCGGTCTTCGATCAACTGCAAGACGAGCTTGATCGCCAGCTGCTGACCGGCCTCCCAGCGATTGAAGGCATCGCTGTCGTGGCCCATGAGGAAACAGCGCTCGGCATCGGTCAGATCGATGTCAATCTTTACCGGGGCGGAAAAACCCCGCAGCACGGACGGCACGGGTGCGTGTGGCACCTCCACGAAGACAAACGTTTCCTCCTGCTTACGCAGAGGCAACACGCGGGTACCGGCGATCGCCTGGGACTCCCCTTGCAGCTTGAGCGGCAGATCCTGACCCTCCGCATCCAACAGACCCACGGCCAGGGGGATATGGAACGGCAGTTTCTGCGTCTGCCCCGGTGTCGCCGGACACGACTGCTGTACCGTCAGGGTATAGGTACGCTGGGCCGCGGAGTAGGTGCCACGGAGTCGCAGCAGCGGCGTGCCGGCCTGGTTGTACCAGCGGCGGAACTGGGAGAGATCCACGGCGTTGGCCGCCTCCATGGCCTGCACGAAATCATCCGTCGTGACCGCCTGGCCGTCATACTTCAGGAAATAGAGATCGGTGCCGCGGCGAAAGCCCGCGGCACCGATCAGGTTATGCAGCATGCGCACCACTTCGGCACCCTTGTTGTACACCGTCATGGTGTAAAAATTATTGATCTCCATGTACGACTCCGGGCGCACCGGGTGCGCCATGGGTCCGGCATCCTCGCGGAACTGGTGGGTACGCAGCACATTCACGTCCTGGATGCGCTTGACGCCACGGGAACCCATGTCGGCGCTGAACTCCTGATCGCGGAACACCGTAAAGCCTTCCTTCAGACTCAACTGGAACCAGTCGCGGCAGGTGACGCGATTGCCCGACCAGTTGTGAAAGTATTCGTGACCGATGACGCCTTCGATGCCCTGGTAATCCGCATCCGTGGCGGTCTCCGGTTTGGCCAGCACGTACTTGGAGTTGAATACGTTCAGCCCCTTGTTCTCCATGGCCCCCATATTAAAGTCGTCCACCGCCACCACCATATAGACATCGAGATCGTACTCGCAGCCATACACCACCTCGTCCCAGTGCATGGCCTTCTTCAGCGACGCCATGGCGTGCCGGCATTTGTCCGCGTTGTGCCGCTGCACGAACATGTGCAACTGTACCGTGCGCCCGGAGCGGGTGACGAATTCGTCTTCGATGCGCGCCAGATCGCCGGCCACCAGGGCGAAGAGATACGCCGGCTTGGGGTAGGGATCCTGCCAGGTGGCATAGTGGCGCTGCCCATCCACCATACCCTGCGCCACGCAGTTGCCGTTGGACAACAGCACCGGACAGGTCGCCCGGTCCGCCACGATGGTGGTGGTGTAACGCGCCATGACATCCGGCCGGTCGAGAAAATAGGTCATCTTGCGAAACCCTTCGGCCTCGCACTGGGTGCAATAATTGCCGCTGGATTTGTACAGCCCCATGAGGGACGTGTTGTCCTGGGGGCGAAGCTCGGTGGCGATCTCCAGGGTGAAGGCCGCGGGCACCCGGGGAATGACCAGGGAGTCCGGGTTGAGCTGGTAGTCGCCGGCAGCGAGGGTGCGTCCATCGAGCACCACGGAGATAAGCGCTACATCATGTCCCTGCAGCACCAGCGGGCGCTCACCCCCGGCGCGGTCGTACTGGCTGACCATCTGCAGGCGCGCGTGCAGACGCGTCGTTTCCTCGCCCAGGTCAAACTTCAATTCAACGGTCTCGATGCGGTAATCCGGCGGCGTGTAGTCTTTAAGATAGACAGCCGTCGGTTCCTGTGGCGTAAGCTCTGCGTGGGTCATGAAGGTTTCCTGAATCAATTACGCATAGTCGCATGGTCGTGTTACCGCGGGTGGTGCGCGCCTGCTACCTTAACGGAAGCCGGCGACATTGTCAGCCATAAACCATACCCATCCCTCGTGGTTGAACTTCCTAGCGATAAGATGGCGGCGACAAAAGCCGTGAAAGATTCCCACTCAGGCAGTATCATCCCCCACCCAACGTGCAACCAAAGCTAAGGTGCAATGGCCCTCTCGCCCTACGTATTTGACACCAACGCGGACAACTTTCCGCGCCTGGTGCTGGAAAATTCCGCCAAAGGGCCGGTGCTGGTGAACTACTGGTCGCCGCGCGCCGGCCCCTGCATGGTGCTCATGCCCCGCCTGGTGCGCCTGGCGGCGGAATTCGGCGGCCGCTTTCTGCTGGTCATGCTCAACACCGACGAACTGGGGCGGCTGGCACGGGAACACGGCGTCAACAGTCTGCCCACGATCAAAGTCTATCGCCACGGGCAGGTAATCGACACCCTGCGTGGGGCCGAGTCGGAGTCGGTGTTGCGCGCCTTTATCACCAGGCACGCAGGGGGCCAGGCCGACACGCTCTATGTGACCGCACTCAAGGCACACCACGCGGGTGATACCGCGCGCGCAGTCACCCTCGCGGCGGAGGCGGCCCTGGCCCAGCCGGACAACCCGCGTATTCCCCTGGACATCGCCAAACTACTGGTGCTGCAGGAGCGCCACACCGAGGCGCATAACCTGCTTAGCGCCCTGCCGCCGGAACTGCAGGCCGATGCGGAGATCAGCGCACTGCTCTCTCATCTGGACTTTCTGCTCGCGGCGCGCGCCGCACCGGACCGTGCTGTCCTGGAACAAACGGTCACCGACCACCCCGATGATCTGGAGGCGCGCTATCGGTTGGCGGCCGTCTGTCTGACGCAGGACGATTACGATAGCGCGCTGCAACAACTGCTGGAGATCGCGCGCCGCGACCGCGGTTTCCGCCGGGACGCCGGCCGTAGGGGGCTACTGGCCGTGACCCGCATGCTGCCGGCGGGCGACGCACGCGTGCAGCGTTATCAGGAATGGCTGCGGGAAGTGCTGCATTGAGCCTAAAAAAATCAGTTAGTCTTGTAGGTCGGGTTCCCCCATGGCCCATAAATGAGGGCCACATTGCGGGGACAAGAGCGCAGCGTAACCCGACATTTCGTCGCAGACCAAGGTGG
>JAYSOL010000165.1:0-4234 GCA_043723045.1 Gammaproteobacteria bacterium
TGCTGTCCCTCTTTGCCATCGGCCGCTGGCACCGGCGCGGCGCGACCGGGCAGGCACATCCATTTACCCGGAAAGACACCGCGTGGTTGGGCGGCGCCGTCCTGTTCGGCGGCATCATCGGCCCGGTCTTGCTGATGCTGGGGCTGGCACGCACACCGGCGGCCAATGCCTCGCTGCTGCTCAACCTGGAAGGCGTGTTCACCGCCCTGCTCGCCTGGGTTGTGTTCAAGGAAAACATCGACCGGCGTATTGCGTTCGGGATGTTGCTCATCCTCATCGCCGGCTCGCTCCTGGTGTGGCCCGCCTCCTTGGCGCTGGGCGACGTCAGCGGGGCACTGATGATCACCGCCGCCTGCGGGTGTTGGGCCATCGACAACAATCTGACGCGCCATGTGTCGATACACGACCCGCTGTTTGTGGCCGGCACAAAAGGGTTGGTGGCGGGCCTGGTCAACACGGGTATCGCCCTGGCCATGGGCAACGTCCTGCCTTCGTCGCCGCAGCTCGCCCTCGCCGGCCTGCTGGGCTTCCTGGGTTACGGCGTGAGCCTGGCGCTGTTCGTGCTGGCCTTGCGCCACGTCGGCGCGGCACGCACCGGGGCCTACTTTTCCCTCGCCCCGTTCATCGGTGCCGGCGTGTCCCTGGTGCTGCTGCACGAATCTCCCGGCGGGCTGTTCTGGCCGGCGACGGGGCTCATGGCCGTCGGCATCGTGTTACACCTTGCCGAACGCCATCAACACCTGCATACGCATGTGCCGCTGGCGCACCAGCACCGGCACGTGCACGATGCGCATCACCGACATGCGCACGAGTTCCCCTGGGAAGGTGAAGAACCCCACAGCCATTTTCACCAGCACGAGCCGCTGCAGCACGGTCATCCCCATTACCCGGACATCCATCACCGGCACGGGCATTAAGGCAGCGCGCCACTGCGCACCATCAGGCGTTGCCCTGGCCGAGGACTTTTTTCTTCTGGGATTTGGCGAAATCCAACATACGCTGGGTGGAACGCAGTGCCTGGATGCGCACCGACTCCTCGACGTGGATCTCATTCGCCCCGGTCTCCAGCACATGCGCCAGACTCTGCAGATCATTCATCGCCATCCACGGACAATGGGCGCAACTGCGGCAGGTGGCGCCGGCGCCAGCCGTGGGCGCCTCGATGAAACGCTTGCCCGGGGCGGCCTGCTGCATCTTATAAAATATCGCCTTGTCTGTGGCGACGATGAAGGTGGTATTGGGTAGCGTCTGCGCCGCGCGGATGAGCTGGGAGGTGGAGCCCACCACGTCGGCGACGTCGATGACGCTCGCCGGCGACTCCGGATGCACCAATACCGCCGCCTCCGGGTGCAGCTGTTTTAAATGCACCAGCGCCTCGGCCTTGAACTCCTCGTGCACGATGCAGGCGCCTTGCCAGATGAGCATGTCGGCGCCGGTTTCCTTTTTAATATAGTCACCGAGATATTTATCCGGTGCCCAGAGGATCTTCTTGCCCTGTTGCTTCAGGTGGTTGACCACATCCACGGCAATGCTGGAGGTGACCACCCAGTCGGCGCGCGCCTTCACCGCGGCGCTGGTATTGGAATACACCACCACGGTGCGGTCGGGATGCTTGTCACAGAAAGGAATGAAGTCCTCCGCCGGGCACCCGAGGTCCAGGGAGCACTCGGCCTCCAGGGTCGGCATGAGCACGCGCTTCTCCGGAGTGAGGATCTTGGCGGTCTCACCCATGAAACGCACACCCGCCACCACCAGGGTGCTGGCGGGGTGTTCGTGACCGAAGCGCGCCATGTCGAGGGAATCGGACACATAACCGCCGGTTTCATCGGCGATGCGCTGCAGGTCTTCGTGGGTGTAATAATGCGCCACCAATACCGCGTCCTGCTCCTGCAACAGGCGCTTGATCTTGGCGATCAGCCGCAACCGCTCCTCCGCCGAGCACGCAGGCAGATGGTGCATGACCGCCGCCGTCTCGGGCACGTTCAAGACCGGCGTGACAGGAATCTTAAGAACCGTAGCGATATCACACCCCCATAATCGGCTGACAAACCCTGGCCGCTCATAACAAGTTCATCATAACTTGCGCGTTTTTCCTAGTGCGATGAGGGACAAGTCTGAAGATTTCCCCCTCACCCTAGCCGCGTAGTCTCGTAGGTCGGGTTCCCCATGCGGGGACGCGAGCGCAGCGTAACCCGACATTTTTTCGTGGGCAGGGCGGAGCCGCAAAGGCGCTTCCGCCGCGTCGGCGGGGTTTTGTTGGGTTACGCCCTTCGGGCTAACCCAACCTACGAAAGAAGGCCTTCCCTGCCCCCCACTGACGGGGGGCAGGGATAACAAGGTACACGGCGCAAATCATTGGGGGTACGGACAGCTAATTCAAGCACTCCCCCGCAACGGTGCTGCTGGGCCGGCGCCGATCGCACTACAAGGTCGGCATCACCCCTTGCTATCATGCCTGGATGTTGCCGCGCCGACGGAACCACCCTTGCCCTACCCGAGTATCGAACATGACAGACGCCCGCCTGCGCTTCAGCCTGAAACAGGCGGTGGCCGCCAACGATCCAAAAGTCGCCGTGGATTTCCTGGCGCAACACGCCGGACTGTCCAAGGCCGCCGTCAAGGACGCCATGAATAAGGGCGCTGCCTGGTTGGTGCGCAAGGGCACCCGCCGTGTGCGTCGCGCCGACACCCTGCTGCGCGAAGGCGATCGGGTGGAGTTGCACTATGACAAACAACTGCTCGCCCTCACCGCACCCCTGGGCCGCTGCCTGTTGAGCAACGCGCACTACAGCCTGTGGTTCAAGCCCAGCGGATTACTGGCACAGGGCACCGCCTTCGGCGACCACTGCTCGTTGTTGCGTCAGGTGGAAAAAAATATGCGCGACGCGGGCAAGACCCCGCACCTGATACACCGGCTGGATCGCGAGGCGGCAGGCATCATGCTGTTTGCCCACACCGCCACCGCTGCCGCCAAGCTGTCGGCGTTGTTTCAGGCCAACCAGGTCAACAAGCGCTACCGCATCCAGGTGAGCGGCGACCTGGCGAAACGGCACGGCGCTCAAGGCCGCATCGACTTGCCTCTGGACAGCAAGGCGGCGGTGACCGAATACAGCGTGACCGCCTACGATCCTGCAACGGATATTACGACGGTGGAGGTCCGCCTGCTCACGGGCCGTCTGCATCAGATACGCCGCCACTTCGATGCCCTGGGTTGCCCCGTGGTCGGCGACCCGAAATACGGGCGCGGCAATAAAAACCGGGATGGCATGCGCCTGGTAGCCACAGGGCTGGGCTTCACCTGCCCCTTCAGCCGTCAGCCGGTGGAAGTTACCTTGAACGAAACCGATATCGGTTTTTGAGCAGGCGTGCATAGTGCAATCGTCAGGCACTTGTCTGTACTGAGGTTATCCCATAGGCTTGCGGCTAGTCGTCGAACCAGCGTGGAGTGCGGCGGCTCGCCGCCGCTTTGCAAACGGGAGCAAGCTCCCGCACTCCAGATAAACTCCAGAGCCAACATGATCAACATCATCCTTACCGATATCGAAGGCACCACCTCGTCCCTGTCTTTCGTCAAGGACGTGCTCTTCCCCTATGCCCGCGAGCGCATGGCGGATTTCGTGCAGGCACACCGGCACGAACCCGACGTGGCGAAATTACTCGCGGAGGTCGGAAAAGACGCCGGCCGTCCCTTGAGCGACACCGAGACCATCGCCCAACTGGTGCGCTGGATCGATGAAGACCGCAAGATCACCGCGCTCAAGGCATTGCAGGGCATGATCTGGGAACAGGGCTATCGTCAAGGGGACTTCAAGGGCCACGTGTATGACGACGCGGCAAAAAACCTGCGGCGCTGGCGGACACGCGGCATGCTGCTCTACGTCTACTCCTCCGGTTCGGTGTATGCGCAGAAACTGCTGTTCGCCCATAGTGACGCCGGCGACCTCACGCCGCTCTTCGCCGGTTATTTCGACACCACCGTCGGCATGAAACGCGACGCCGCGTCCTATGCCAAGATCGTCCAGGCCATCGCCCGGCCGGCAGCGCAGATACTGTTCCTGTCCGATATAAAAGAAGAGCTGGACGCGGCGGCCCGCAGCGGCATGCAGACCGGATGGTTGATGCGCGATGGCGCCTTACCCGTGATTGCTACGCATTTCCCGGCGCGCAACTTCGACGACATCGACGCGCATTTCCTGGCAGGATGACAATCAAATAAAATCGCGCTTGACACAAA
>JAYSOL010000166.1:0-3688 GCA_043723045.1 Gammaproteobacteria bacterium
CCCCACCAGGGCAGGGAAATCAGACCTTCAAGCATGCGGGGTGAATCTCCGAATGGATTGTAATCAAGAGTCGACAGTATAGCTGAAAAGCGTGTTGGGCCCGGGCAGCTTCTTCTATCACCATGAAATGACTTGGTATTTCATCTCTAGCATACCCTAGACAGTGACTTGGGGCAGTAATTCCGGATTACAATCGAGTTTTAAATAAATTGAGAAAAACATGCCCCTACCGGTGACACCGCTGTTAGCGGCGGACATTATCGTTGAGTTGGTTGATCGTCCGGGACGACCCATTGTGTTGATTGAACGCCGCAATCCGCCGCCGGGTTGGGCCATCCCCGGTGGTTTCGTGGACGTGGGGGAGGAGGTTGAAAGGGCCGCGGTGCGCGAGGCGCGCGAGGAAATTGCCCTCGATGTTACGCTCACTGTGTTGCTCGGTGTGTACTCTGATCCGCAGCGCGACCGACGCGGGCATACCGTGTCGGTGGTGTATGTGGCCGAGGCACGCGGTACGCCACTGGCGCAGGACGATGCGGCGGCCGTGGCCGTGTTCAGTCCGGAAGGTCTGCCGGAGAATCTGGCGTTCGATCATGACCGGATTTTGGCCGATTACTTACTGTTCCGGCAGACGGGGCGGTTGCCTTCGCCGCGTGTTCCGGGATAAGGCGCACCTCATGCTGGGGATAAGGAATGGAAATCCCGTGGGCATTGAACGCACGCCAGATGCGCAGATACACATCGGAACGCACGTTGTTCACGCCATTTTCGGGGTCATTTACCCATAGCCGTAATTCGAGGTTAGGTCCGTTGTCTCCGAAACCCATTAGAAGCGCTACGGGCGGCGGGTCCACCAGCACCCGCTCGGTCTCGCGTGCCGCTTGCTCCATCAGGCGCATGGTAATTTCGGGGTCATCGCGGTAGCTAATTTGGACAGGCAGCCGGAAGCGCACGTTGCGATCGCCGTGCGACCAGTTAACGATTTCGGTGCTGAGCAGGGTTTCGTTAGGGATGAGAATATCTCTGCCATCACGGTCGCGCACCTCGATATAGCGGGCATGCAGCCCCTGCACCACGCCAAAAGTATTACCAACGCTTAGTACGTCGCCGGGACGGATGGACTCCTCAAAGGCCAGGACCACACCGCTCACGAAATTGCTGACAATGCGCTGCAACCCGAGCCCCAGGCCGACGCCAAGGGCGCCGCCAAAGACAGCAAGGGCCGTCAGATCGATGCCGGCGGTGGTCATGGCCACCACCACCGCGAGCGTCAGCAGCAGGAAGCGCGTGAGCTTGTTGAGTACGATCTTGATGCTGTCGTCTAATGCCTCGCTGCGGCGTAGGACTGCCTGCATCCCGTTCGTGAGCCACAGGGCTACAAGGGACAGCAGGGCGATAGAGAGGATGAAACTGGTGAGGGTATAGAGCGAAAGGCGTGTCTTTCCGAAGGCCAGGGCGTATTCATCCAGTACTTCAATAACGACTGGCAAGAGGCCAAGAACATGCAGGGCCACCAGCATCCAGATTGTCACCGTCAGGGTCCATTCCCAGGCTTTAAGCCGGCTGCCCGGGCTGAAACTATGGCGTAAGACAAATACGCCCATGCGAATAAGCGCCAGTGCCCCAACTAGGTAGATGGCGAGGCGCAGGACATCACTGGGTTCACCGCGGCGGCGCATCCAAACCTGCGCGGCCAGTAGCACCAGCCACCAGAGCAAGGGAATGAGTGCGAGAATGCCGGTGCGCATGGCAGTGCGCCCGATGCCTGCCACTGCGCCGGGCTTGACCCAGGGCTGCAGACGGCGTTGTAGGAAATGACCGGCGAGTAGAGCAACGAGAAAGCCTGCCGTCACAACCGCCAGTTGCCGCCACGTGCTGGCCGCGGATAGCAGGTCACCGGCGGATGCCACAAGTTCTTGCAAATCTGTGATGGTGTTCATGTCAGGGCGAGGATAAACGCTCCCCGGTACAAAACAAAGCCCGCTTGCGCGGGCTTTGGCAAAGAAACCGATTCTAAACTTTACTATTAAGGCTTGATGTACGCATAGCCCTGCTGCTGGAGCTTGGCGACTTCGGCCACGCCGCTTGGCACAATATCCTTCTCAGACACGTCGAACAGATCGTTCTTGAAGTTGATTTTTTTGCTGGTCAGGGTGTTCTTGCACACCTCGAAGTCGACGCCATCTTTCTTCAGGTTAATGACTTTCTGCTGCATGTCGAGATTGGTGTTGGCAGTTTTGAGCAAGTCCACGCCGTTGCCGTGCACCACGATCTTCATGTCGATATTCTCTTTGCCGACCGCGGCAATGTGGTTCTTGGCATTGCCGAGCGCTGCGTTCAACTGGGTTTCATCGTTGTAATTGATATGGTACACAACCTTTTGCACGGCACCGGCGTCGGCAGCCGAGGCAATGGAACTGCCACCGAGCCCCAGCAAAGCGAGAGCGGCGAGGGAAAGAAATTTACGCATAGAATTCTCCTGTGTTGATGGATAGATTATTGAATAATCAGACCTGTAAATAGGTCCACCCCTGGTTCTGACGGCGCATCAGCTCCGCCATCCCTGAGTCGATGACGACCACGCCCGGCAACAGCCGGACGAGAATGCCCTGTTCGCGTTTCAGCCGATCGATGCTGTTCTGACAAGCGGCGAAAGTCAGGTTGTCGAATTCCCGTTGTAAGGTGTGAACGCGCGCGGCAAATGCCGTGGTGTCGACTCGCACAAACTCCAGGCCCTTGCCGTTGATTACCACCTCGACACGCGCGTTTTGGCCGCTAGCGCGGTAGTACTGGAGCAGACTTTCAATTTCGTCCAAGGCTTGGCCGATTTGGACGGCGTCGTCATTCGCGATATGAATGAGCACCTTATTGGCCAAGGTGCCGTACGCGGTGCGGTCATTAGACAACGGTTTAGCGGCGAGCGGGGTGGGGACAGGTACCCGCGAGGTGGCATTGACATGCCTCGCCAGCGCCGCACTTTCCAGTAATGTTGTCGGCTGCACGTCGTTAATTGCCGTCGCTGGAATTGCCGTCGCTGGGCCGGCTGGCGTAGCGGTAGGGCGAAGCAGATCGACCTGAGTACCGACTATCAATCCCAGCACCAAGGTGGCGGCAATACTGCTGTGTGTTCCGACGCGGCGGCGCTTGCGCTCGTCGATTTGGCGCTGCGGAGCCTCCGGCGGCTGGCGATAGGCAAGCTGCACCAACTCATGCATTTTGCGCAGCTCGCACACCTGACGGTTCAGGGCTTCGTCTTGGCCAATTTGTAGGTAGGCGCGGCCTTTTTCCTCCGCGGCCAGCTGATCGTCCACGAATGCATTCAAGAACTCGTCTGAAAACTTCTGGCTCATTTGATTCTCCTTAGTCACTTGATTCTCCTGATTTCCCGGACCATTGCCGGATTCTGCTGAATTTCGGGAAGTAACAGCGCCTTTATCGTGGAACGGGCTCGGCACAGCCTGCTCATGACCGTACCGATCGGTACATCCAGAATCTGAGCCACTTCCCCGTACGAAAAACCTTCAAGGTCGACCAGCGTCACCACTTGTCGCTGACCCTCAGATAGTTGCGCAATGGCCTTGCGCACCATGCCCACGATTTCACTGCTACTCGTTTCTGACTCGGGCGTGATGTCGTGGCTAATTTCGACATCGTCGATATCGTCCATGTCACGCAGGCGGCGGAAGTGGTC
>JAYSOL010000167.1:0-3841 GCA_043723045.1 Gammaproteobacteria bacterium
ACCTTGGCCTCGATTTCGTCACCGATCTTGAGT
Source organism: Gammaproteobacteria bacterium (assembly GCA_043723045.1). GTDB lineage: Bacteria > Pseudomonadota > Gammaproteobacteria > Acidiferrobacterales > UBA6901 > JANNJF01. The sequence continues at coordinate 34 of JAYSOL010000167.1, forward strand.
ACTTCCGACGGATGTTTCACGCGCTTCCACGCCAGGTCGGTGATATGCAACAGGCCGTCCACGCCGCCCAGGTCGACGAAGGCGCCGTAGTCGGTAAGGTTCTTGACCACGCCCTTGACGATCTGCCCTTCTTCCAGATTGGACAGCAGGGATTCGCGCTCGGCGGACATCTCTGTCTCCACCACGGCGCGACGCGAGACCACCACGTTGTTGCGCTTGCGGTCCAGCTTGATGACTTTGAATTCCAGCTCTTTGCCTTCGAGATAGGTGGAGTCGCGCACCGGGCGCACATCCACCAGGGAGCCGGGCAGGAACGCGCGGATCGTGTCGATCGCGACGGTAAAGCCACCCTTGACCTTGTCGGTGATGATGCCGGTGATGACCGACTGGGCCTCGTAGGCCTTCTCCAGCACATCCCAGGCCTTGACGCGGCAGGCCTTCTCGCGCGACAGACGGGTTTCGCCGAATCCGTCTTCGAGGTTCTCGACGACGACTTCCACCATGTCGCCGACTTTGACGGTCACGTTGCCATTGGCATCACGAAACTGCTCGGCGGGTATCACGCCCTCGGACTTGAGGCCGGCGTGTACCACCACCACTTCGCTATCCACACGCACCACTTCACCGATGATTAAGCCACCGGGACGCATGGGGGCAGTGATTAGACTCTGTTCGAATAACTCGGCAAAACTTTCGCTCATGTTGATGTGTGGTCCTGTTGTGGGAATGATCGGCTAAGGCCGCTGCATCCCGTAAATCCGCTATCCGTCGTGCTGACCGTCGCGGGTTTGTGGTGTTGAAAAAATAAATGAGACCCGTGTTGCGTTGCGCTTGCGAGCGTGACTCACGTTAAACCATCACACGTCCAAACGCAGCTGCAACCGTGCCAAGATATCATTCACCACCTCGGTAATGCTCATGGTCGAGGTATCGAGCATCTCGGCATCGGCGGCGGGCTTGAGCGGCGATGCCTCACGTTCGGCATCACGCGCGTCACGCGCACGAATCTCCCCTAATAGAAGCGGAAGACTAACATCCAACCCCTTTTCCTTCAACTGTTTATAGCGCCTCGCGGCACGGACTTCCGGGCTGGCGGTCAGAAAAATCTTGAGCCGTGCCGTGGGGAAAACCGTCGTGCCCATATCGCGCCCGTCCGCCACCAGACCCGGGGGGAGACGGAAATCATGTTGTTTTTGCAGCAAAGCCGCGCGAACTTCTGGCAAAACCGCCACTTCCGAGGCGGAGCGGCCACATTCCTCGGTGCGCAACCCTGCGCTGACGTCCTGCTTATTAAGGTAGACACGGGCCGGGCTGCCGTCCGCCTGGGGCTCGAAGGCAAGATGCAGCCGGTCAGCCAACCCCGCCAGCGCCGGGCCATCCGTCAAGGGGATGCCCGCCTCCTGGGCCGCCAAACCCAGGACACGGTACAGGGCACCACTGTCCAGATAGTGCCAGCCCAGGCGCGCCGCCAGCAATTGGCTGATAGTCCCTTTGCCCGACCCGCCGGGGCCGTCGATGGTCACCACCGGCACGCTCATGTCCCGTTCTCGACATGCAATTTGAGACCGGCGGCCGTGGCCAGGGGCACGAAATCCGGGAACGAGGTGGCGACATTCCTGCAGTCCCGCACCAGGATCGGTCCACTGGCACGCAACGCTGCGATAGCAAAAGCCATGGCGATGCGGTGATCGCCGTGGCTGTCGACTTCTCCGCCCTGCAGGCGACCGCCCTGGATGACCATGCCGTCGGGGGTTTCCCGCGCGTCGATGCCGAGGGCACGCAGCCCCGTGGCCATCACCGCGATGCGGTCGCTTTCCTTGACACGCAGTTCCGCCGCCCCGGTCAGCAGCGTCTCGCCCACAGCGCAGGCGGCGGCGATAAACAACGCCGGAAATTCATCGATGGCCAGGGGCACCTGGTCTTCGGGAATCGAAATGCCCTTCAGTGGGCCACCCTTCACACGGATATCCGCCACGGGTTCACCGCCCACCTCGCGGCGGTTTTGCAGTTCCACCTGCGCCCCCATGCGCGTGAGGATATTCAATACACCGATGCGCGTGGGATTGACGCCGACATGTTGCAGCGTGATGTCAGAGCCCGGGGTGATCGCCGCCCCCACGAGAAAGAATGTGGCGGACGAGATATCCGCCGGTACGTCGATATCACAGGCCTGCAACCGCCCGCCACCGCTTAAGGAGATGCGCGGCCCGTCGGTGTGCACGGCATAACCAAAGCCACGCAGCATGCGCTCGGTATGATCGCGCGTGGGCGCAGGTTCCGTGACCCGCGTCTCGCCCGTGGCATACAGTCCGGCCAGCAACAGCGACGACTTTACCTGGGCGCTGGCCATGGGCATGACGTAGTCGATGGCGTGCAGGCGCTGACCGCCTTTGATACGCAAGGGTGGACGTCCGCCGTCGGCGGTGTGGATCACCGCACCCATGCTGGCCAAGGGCACGGCCACCCGGTTCATGGGGCGCAGGCGCAGGGAGTCGTCGCCGGTGAGGGCGGAGTCGAAGGTCTGGCCGGCGAGGATGCCAGCCATGAGGCGCATGGCGGTGCCGGAATTGCCCATGTCGAGCTCGCCCGCCGGGGCTTTGAGGCCCTGCAGCCCCACGCCATGGATCACCAGGCGGCCGTCGTCCGGGCCCTCGGCCCGCACACCCATGGCGCGGAACGCGGCCAGGGTGGCAAGCACATCCTCGCCCTGGAGCAGGCCCGTCACGTGGGTCACGCCCTCGGCCAGGGCACCCAACATAACGGAACGATGGGAAATGGATTTGTCGCCGGGCACACGTACACTTCCTGCGAGCGTGCCGCCGGGTTGCACACGATAGTCAATGCGCGTGGACGTCATGGAAATTCCTTCAGAGTCACTGTGTGTAAGGATTATTTCTGATCGAGACCGGCGCGCTGCGTCTGCGCCCTGGTGAAAAATTCCGCCAGCGTCGCGCCATCGGCCTGATCGATCGCCTGCGCAAGCCTATCCAGTTGCCCACGGTAACCGTGGATGGCCTGCAGCAATGCCGCGCGGTTGGCCAGACAGATATCCCGCCACATCACCGGGTCGCTGGCGGCAATGCGCGTCATATCGCGGAAGCCATTACCGATATAATCAAACACCCGGCGCGCCGCCGGCTCTTGCGCCAGCTGATCCACCAGCGCGTACGCCAGCAGATGCGGCAGATGACTGGTGGCGGCGAGGGTGGCGTCGTGTTCCGCCACCGGCATGCTGACGATCGCGGCGCCCGCGGCGCGCCACATGCCCTCCACCGCCGCCAAGGCAGAGGCGTCGGTCTCCGCCGTGGGTGTGAGGATCACGCGCTGGCCACGAAACAATTCAGGCAGGGACGCCGCCACACCACTGCTCTCGCGCCCGGCCAGGGGGTGACCGGGCACAAACTGACGAAAGTGCGCACCGAGATGGGCGCGCGCCGCCTCGGTGATACTGCCCTTGACGCTGCCCACGTCGGTGATCACGGTTTTAGCGGAAAGATAGGGTGCAATGGCGGCGAACACCTCGGGCATGGCGCCCACGGGGGACGCCAACACCAACATGTCGGCATCGCTGGCGGCGCGGCTCAGGGAGGTCTCGATGCGATCGACCACGCCCAGTGCCACCGCCTGCTGCAGACTCGCCAGACTACGGCCAACTCCGACTATCTCCTGCACATAGCCGGCGGCGCGCAGGGCGCGCGCCAGAGATCCGCCGATGAGGCCTACGCCGATGATGGTCAGTTGTTTAATCATGTTGTCCTGAGTTGGAAATCCATCCAACGATAGGCCCCGGTCAGGTAGGGTGCGCCCT
>JAYSOL010000168.1:0-16857 GCA_043723045.1 Gammaproteobacteria bacterium
GCCGCACCGTGCGCAGCTCGCGCGTCATGCGCTCCAGCGCCAGGCGTGCCTGCGCGTCCACACTCAAGGTGTCGCGGCCGGTGAAATACAACTGAAACCCGGTGCCCATCAGTTGCGCGCCCACGCTGGCGATGATGCCGACGATGACAATGACCAGGACCATCTCGATCAGCGAGAACCCGCGCTGGCCCGCGCTGGCGCGATTTCTCTGACCCGGCGCGGCAGCAGCAATGATGGATGTAATGCGCATCGGGTCCTCAGTAATTCGCCACAATCGCCGTGGCCGTGGCCGAACTCGTGCCGGTCACGGTGACGGTGATCACCTTGTAGTTGGTGTCGCCGTTCCAGTTCGGCGCGATGACCGCCGTCACGGTGTAATCCGCCGGTGGTATGCAGGCAGCTGGCCCCGGGCCGGGCACGCAGGGATCGGCAAACGCCGCAAACCCCACGGCGCGGCGCTGCGCCATCACCAGTTCCATGCGTTCCTGGGCGAGTTGCGTGGCCTGGGTCATCTGCCCCGCATCCGGCGTGCCGCGGGTGGTGGTCGAGAACGCGGACATCAGCGCCACGCCCATGATGGACACAATAACAATGAAAATAATCAGCTCTACCAGGGTGAACCCGCGCGCCACGGAACGAGTGCCCCGAGCCGTGACCGCCGGCCTCATCGCGCGGAACGCCCGCATGGAGCGCGTGTTCATTGCACCTGCACCCGGCCGGTTTGCGGCGCCACGCGCACCGTGATTGCCTCTCCGCCGGACGTCAGCGTCATCGTCACCAGGGCGGCCAAGGCGGTGGTCGGATCCGTGTACGGTACGCCCAGACTGTCGAAGGCCAGGTAGCTGTTGGTGAGCGGCGGGTTGTAGCCGCTCAGCACCATGGACCCGAGGGTGACCGCCGCGGTCTGACCCGTGCCCGGATGCACCTGTGCGACACCGCTCATGTCCGTAATCTGATAGCTATTGGCGCTAACGTTGACGCGGAAGCGCTGACCGCGGCTCATGGCCAGGCTTTGTGTATAGCGAATGTCGCTCGCCAGCTGCTCCGCCTGGGCGCCGACATTGATCCCGTCGCCCGGCATGCGCATGCTGGCGAGGGCGGCCAGTACACCCAGGACCACCATCACCATCACCAACTCGATCAGGGTAAAACCCTTGGCTTGTCGTGTCATGTCCATCGCCGCAACTCAGCCTCTCGATTACTTTGGTCTGAGCGTTATCGTAGTCCGGGATCGCAAACAAAAACGGGGTGCTGATAACTCAACACCCCGTTTCCACTTCAGACGTCACTGCCTGGAACTTCCCGCGGGCAATGGTCGCTGCGCGCGTGGAGTGTCTCAGGTCTAGCAACCGGCATAATTGCCTGGCCCGTAAATAGGAGGAACGGTCGCACCGGTCGCTGCGGTATAGGTGACGATACAGGTTGCCGGGTTCGAGGCTCTGGCATGGCGGATATCGGCGGCGGAAACAGTGAAGTCGCTCGACGGAGAAAGATCCATGACCTTGGCCAGTTCGGTACCGTTAGCGGCATAACCATAGGCCAGGGTCACCGGCCCACCGACGATCTGCGCCGCCGACAGGGTACCTGCAGCGGCCAGCTGGCCGTTGGAGGCCGCTTTAGCGTAGATGCCGGTGTTGGCACCACGCATCGCGCCTTCCACACCCTTCATCACGGCGGTTCGCGCGTCGGTGCTCATATCAACAAACTTGGGCAACGCCGTGGCCGCAAGAATACCGAGGATCACGATCACCATCACCAGCTCAATCAGCGTAAAACCTTTTTGCGTCTTCATAGTCTTTTTCCTGCTCCAACAAAGTTAATAAAGTTAATTAAGTGTCAAAAACAAGCATCAGACAAAACTTTTTAACAGCCCGCGATCTGGGGCGTCACCTGACCCGTAGCAGCCACATAGTCCACGCGACAGGTTGCTGACCCGCCACTGTTTGGGGTAAAGGTCGTGGTGGCGCCATAGACAGTCGTGTATCCGTCCACAGGCACCAGGTTGCTGGTCGCCTGCAAAGCGTTGCCAATGCCGACGGCGGCAGCCGTCGGTATGCCTCCGGCAGCGCCGACATTCACGGTCACGGCGGTGCCGTCGAGCATGGTCACGGGACTACCGGCCGCGGTGATGATTCCGCGCACCTGGTATTGCGACTGCACCAGCGCCACTGCCGCGCGCACACCGCCCGACACGCCGTTGACGCTGGCGATGCGTGCCTGCTGGCCGAGATTGGCGAAGCGCGGCAGCGCAAACGCCGCGAGTACACCCAGTATGATGATCACGATCACCAGTTCGATTAACGTAAAACCTGTCTGCCGATTCTTCATATCCTGCACCTCTTTATGTGTTCAACTTACGGATTCTGCTTGTCGCACCCAACCATCAATCTCCATCAACCCATGCATACGGGTCCAACGCCATCAGTGTTGCCCCCGCTATCTCGTTCTCACTGGCCCCACCCAGACCGCGGTGACCACGTTCCTCGTACACCACCTGTATCTTGAACCGCGCCTGCGCCGGCTTGCCAAACCCGCCGCGAAAATAATCCTGGTTGCGTACCCGATAGACCAGGACCCTGCCGGAGACATCGAAGTACCAACTCCCGCCTGCGATGGTGTCCGGATTCGCGCCGCTCAATGCCCCCAGGTAATTCTTGGGAACCTCGCTCAGGCGGTCCATGGGATTCGTGCCCGTTAAGGAGCGGACCCCCGCCATATCGTTCTGCACAAAATAGCTTGCAACCTTTATGCCAAGAGCACTGCGCAGACTCCCCAGCACCTGATCCATGGCCACCCGCTCCGCTTCCACCTGCAAGGCCCACAGGCGTGTGATAGCGAGTACTAACAACACAGAGATAATCGCGATGACCACCACGAGTTCCAGCAGAGAGAATCCTGACCCGCGACGGCAGCCAGTGTGCGGGATTCCCTTGATGCTGCTCATACCTGGCATCCCGCCAAACTATCTTCATAATGAACAGTAGGATACAGCGGATAGTTTGTCCAATCTGTTAAAAAGTGTGTCTTGTGGGAGGGGAGGAACACGGGCTTAGCCACCGCGCGCGGCGCGCGCCAGGTCCCACATGGGCAGGAATACCCCCAGGGCCAGAACCAGCACCATGACGCCGATAATAACGATCAGCACCGGTTCGATGGAGGAGCTCAGGTTCTTCAGGTCATAATCCACTTCGCGTTCGTAATATTCCGCCACTTCCTGCAGCAAATCGTCCATCGCGCCGGTTTCCTCGCCGACGGAAATCATCTGGATGACCATGGGCGGAAACATCCCGGTGGCGCCCGCCGTGCGGGTAATGCTTTCGCCACGTTCCACGCCGTCGCGCATCTGAATGATACGTTCGCCGACAAACTCGTTGTCCACTGCCCGACTGATCACCGTCATGCCCTGCACCAGCGGCACCCCGGCCTTGAGGGTAATGGCCATGGAGCGGGCAAACCGGCCCAGGGTGGAACGAAACAGGATGCCTCCCACCAGGGGGATTTTCAGCTTGTAGCGGTGCCAGCGGTAAAGACCTTCCGGGGTCTTTAGGTAGGCGTGTATCCCTAAGGCGAGCAGCACCATGCCGATAATGATCCAATGCCAGTAGTGCACCGTGAAATTGGAGGTGGCGATGAGGATCTTGGTGGCCCAGGGAAGATCGGCCTTGAAGCCGGCGTAGATCTTGGCGAAGGCCGGAATGACAAACAGATTGATAATGAACATGGCGATGGTGATGGCAAGCAGCACCATGCTGGGGTAACGCATGGCCTGCTTGATGCGGTCGCGGGTGTCTTTGTCCCTTTCGAGGTAAATGGAAAGTTGCAAAAACGCCTCGGCTAGGCTGCCGGTGGTCTCGCCCACCTGCACCATGCTGATAAAAAGTGACGAAAAGACGCGTGGATGACGCTTCAGGGCGCCGGTCAGGTCGAGACCGGCATCCAGGCCCTCACTGATGCTGCCGATGACCTTGGCCAGCGCCGGGTTCTGGGTGGACTCGCGCAGTCCGCGCAGTGCCTGCAGGATGGGCACGCCGGCCTTGAGCAGGGTGTACATCTGGCGCGAGAAGAAGACCAGGTCGAGCAGCTCGACGCGGCCCTCGCTGAGAGTGATGCGCAGCGCCTTGAGCCCGCCGAGCACATCGCTCGCCGCATGCGCTTCGACGATATCGATGGGCGTGATACCGCTGTTGAACAGCTGGTTCGCCACGGCGTCCACCGACGCACCTTCCATCTGCCCGTCTACGGCTTCTCCACGCCGGTTGCGTCCGCGGTAGGTGAAAGCCGCCACGTCAATCCTCCAGACCGAAGGTGGCGCGCATGACCTGATCCATGGTGGTCAGGCCGCGCGCCGCCAGGGCGATGGCGCTGTGCCGCAGGCTTTGATACCCGGCCTGCTTTTTGGCCGCCACGCCGAACGCCAGCTGATCGCCGGCATGCAAGGGTGCCGCCAGGGCGTCGTCGATTTCCAGCAACTCGTAGATACCGATGCGCCCCTGGTAGCCGGTGTGGTTGCAATAGGTACAGCCGCGCCCGCGGTGGAACTGCATGCCTTCCAGGGCATCGCCGAGTTCCGCGGCCACGATGGCGCGCATGCCGGGTTCGAGGGCGTGCGGCTCGGAACAGCTGTCGCAGATGCGCCGCACCAGGCGCTGCGCCACGATGCCGCGCAGGCTGGCGGCGATGAGAAACGGCGCCGCCCCCATGTCCATGAGGCGCGAGACCGTGGAGATGGCGTCGTTGGTATGCAGCGTGGACAGCACCATGTGGCCGGTCATGGCGGCGCGCAGGCCGATTTCCGCGGTTTCCTGATCGCGCATCTCGCCCACCAGCACGATGTCCGGGTCCTGACGCAGCACCGAGCGCAGCACGCGCGCGAAGGTCAGATCGATTTTGGTGTTCACCTGCACCTGGTTGATGCCGGACATGCGATATTCGATCGGGTCCTCCACCGTAATGACCTTGGCGGAGGGTTTGTTGAGTTCCTTGAGCGCGCCGTAGAGCGTCGTGGTCTTGCCGCTGCCCGTGGGGCCGGTCACCAGCACCATGCCGTGCGGGCTGTGGATCATGCGGCGGAAGCGTTGCAGCATGCCATCCGGCATGCCCAGCACTTCCAGGTCGAGCACGCCGGCGGATTGGTTCAGCAGGCGCATCACCGCCGATTCGCCGTACTGCACCGGCAGTGTCGACAGGCGCACGTCGATGCTCTTGTCGCGCACCCGGATATTGAAGCGGCCGTCCTGCGGCAGGCGCTTCTCCGAAATATCCAGTCCCGCCATGAGCTTGAGGCGCGATGCCAGGGCGCTGGCAATGCGCCGCTCGGCCGTGGTCTGCACGCGCATCACGCCGTCCAGGCGAAAGCGGATGCGCAGCTCTTTTTCATCCGGCTCGATGTGGATATCCGAGGCATTGACCTGCACCGCGTCCTCGAAAATGGTCTGCAGCAGCTTCACCACCGGGGCATCGGTGGTGGCCACCGCCGCGAGCTGGCCGATGTCCACGTCGTTGGCCGACATCTCCTGGTCCAGTTCCTGCGCCAGACCGGAGATCTCCGCGGTGCGCCGGTACATCAGGTCCACGGCCTTGAGCAGATCGGCCTCGCGCACCACGGCGAAACGCAGCGGCTTGCGCACCACGCGCGCCAGCTCGTCATAGGCGAAGATATCCGTGGGATCGGCCATGCCGATGAGCAGGCCGTCGCGCGTGTCTTCCAGGGCCAGGGCGCGGAAACGGCGCGCCTGCACCTCGGGTATCAGCTGCACCACCTCGGGCTTGAGGTGATAGCGCTTGAGATCGATATAAGGAATGCTCAGCTGGCGCGCGAGGAAGTCGAGCATCTGATCTTCCGTGACATAGCCGCTCTCGATCAGCACCTTGCCGAGTTTGCGTCCGCTCTTTTTCTGGTCGGCCAGGGCGGCGCTCAGCTGTTCCTGGGAAATCACCTTGTGCTCGATGAGCAGGTCGCCGATGCGGATTTTTTTCGGTTTGACGGTCGTTACAGACATGGCGCGATCCTCGCGGGGTGTAGCATGTTCAATTAAACTCTCCGGACCTGTAGCTAACTTTAGATAAGGAATAGGAAAATGCTACGTTTTAGTTGCAAAAGGCGGGCCAGAAAAACCGCCGCCGCCGCGTTTTACCCCGGGCGGGCCTAGCGCGTGCTGCACGTAGTGCTGTTCCAGCCGGAAATCCCGCCCAACACCGGCAACGTCATCCGCCTGTGCGCCAACAGTGGCGCACGCTTACACCTGATACAGCCTTTGGGTTTTACCCTGGAGGACCGGCAGCTGCGGCGTGCCGGGCTGGATTACCATGAATGGGCGGACGTGCGTACCTACGCCGACCTGGGGGAGTTCCTGGACAGGATCGCGCCAGGGCGGTTGCTGGCGTTTTCCACCCGCGCGTCCCGGCGTTATACGGAGATGGTCTACCGGGAAGACGATGCCCTGCTGTTTGGGCCGGAGACCCGCGGACTGCCGAAGGAGATCTTGGAGGGCGTGCCGGAGGTGCAGCGCCTGACCCTGCCCATGCGGCCGGACAATCGTAGCCTCAACCTGTCGAATACGGTGGCCATCGCGGTGTATGAGGCGTGGCGGCAGCTGGGGTTTGTGGGGTCTGTCGAGACGCCCCGGTAGTTGTGGGGTTGGCTGATTCAACCAAGCACCCCCATCCTAGCCTTCCCCCTGAAAGGGGGACTATACCCGGTGATCAAGGGCCTGCGCTGGCAGCTTCTTCCCCGTTTTATAGTGCCGGCTCCTTCCCCCTGAAAGGGGGAAGGGACTAAACCCGGTGGTGGGCAATACCTGCTCTACTTGGGATACCTTGGCTATTCCTGCCGCGGTTCACGCCGCAACAGAGCCTCCACCGCCGCCTGGGGTGAGAGAGACTCCCACAGCACGCGATACACCTGTTCGGTGATCGGCATATCGACCTGCAGCCGCTGCGCCAAGGCATGCACCTCGCGCGCGGTCACCACACCTTCGGCCACTTGTCCGAGGTCCGCCAGGGCCAGCTTCAGCGGGCGGCCCTTGCCCAGGGCCAGGCCGACCCGTCGGTTGCGCGACTGATCGTCGGTGCAGGTCAAGATCAGGTCGCCGAGACCAGCGAGGCCCATGAAGGTTTCCGACCGCCCACCCATGGCCGCGCCCAGGCGCCGCATTTCCGCCAGGCCACGGGTAATCAGCGCCGCGCGCGCATTGGCGCCGAAGCCGAGGCCGTCGCTGATGCCGGTGGCGATGGCCATGATGTTCTTCACAGCACCCCCCAGTTCCACCCCGATCCGATCCTGACTGGTGTAGACCCGCACCCGGTCGTTGCGCAACCACTGGGCGATGCCCTCGGCCACCGCCGCATCGGCGGAGGCCACGGTCACCGCCGTCGGCAGGCCATTGGCGACTTCCTGGGCGAAGGTCGGGCCGGACACGATGCCCGAGGCCACGGTGCTGCCGAGGATCTCGTCACCCACCTGACTGAGCAGTTTGCCGCTGCCCGGATCCAGACCCTTGGTGGCCCAGGCCACCACCACCTCGCCGGACAAGTGCGGCTGCAAGGCCGTGAGTACGGCACGAAAGGCGTGGCTCGGCACTACCAACAGGAAACGCCGGGTCGCGGCTGCCAGGGACACCAGGTCGTCACTGACACTGAGATTATCGGGAAAGGCGATACCAGGCAGAAAAGCGCTATTGCAGCGGTCGTGGGCCACCCGCGCCATGTGCGCCGCGTCGTGCCCCCACAACGTGACGGCATGGCCGTTACGCGCCAACAACACGGCCAGTGCCGTGCCCCAGGAACCGGCCCCGAGCACGGCGATGGTGGATTTAGGATCGGTAGGCATGGACTGATTTTACCGCAACCTGCCGGCATGGGTAGCTATACATTCTTGTCCTGAGCGCCCCCTCTCCCACGTTAGCGGGAGAGAAATGGGGTGAGGGTATCTAAAGAGCCGCGTAGCCGCGTTGGCTGGGTTTTGTTGGGTTACGCCCGAAGGGCGCAATCCAACCTACGAAAGGAGTTCCGCCGGGGCCCGCGTGCGTGCACGCGGACGGTCAATGGGTGGTCGGTGCCGCCGCGGCCTGCTTCTGCTGGTACAAGCCATCGAAATTCACCGGGTTGATCAGCAGCTGCGGGAACCCGCCCTTGCCCACCAGGTCGTTGATCGCTTCCCGCGCAAACGGCAGGAGGATGTTGGGGCAGCCGATCTCCAGCACCATGGGGAGGTCGTTGGCCGGAATCCCGATCACGCGGAACAGGCCGGCCTGCTGCACCTCCACCAGAAACACATTCTTAGCCTCGAACTTCGCCGTCACCGTCACGGACAGGACCACCTCGTACAGCCCCGCCTTTTCATCGAGGGCAGTGTGGGCGATATTCATTTGTACGCCCACTTCCGGCACCCGCTGTTCCATGAACACCTGCGGGGTGTTGGGGGCTTCGTAGGACATGTCCTTTATATACACCTTCTCGATGTTGAGCGCCGGTGCCTGTTCTTGCTCTTGTTGTGGCTGTGCCATGAATGATCCCCTATGACCTTAGTATTATAATTAAACGTTGATGGATGTGCGCAGCGGCGAGCCGAGGCCTGATGGGCTATGGGATACGCCACGAGGTGTATCCCGCCCTGCGGGCACAGCGCGTCACACTTTAACGGCCGAGCAGCGTATCCAACTCACCGCTCTGGTCGAGGGCGGCGAGATCAGTATACCCGCCCACATGCCGGTCGCCGATGAAAATCTGCGGCACGGTTCTTCTTTGCGTAATACGCATCATTTCCTCGCGCTGCTCCGGGGCGTCGTCGACGAAGACCTTGTCGATCGGGACGTTCTTTTTCACCAGCAGCCGTTCGGCCATGGTGCAATACGGACACACATGGGTGCAGTACATGAGTATCTTAGGTATGGGCTGGGGTATGGCCTGGGACATGGACGGACTCGTGCTCACTTCTTGATGGGGAGGTTCGCGCCCTGCCAGGCGGTGATGCCGCCGGCCAGTATGTGCGCCGCGATAAAGCCCTGCTTGCTCAAGATCGTGGCCGCGCGCGCCGAGCGCTGACTGGTGCGGCAGCTCAGCAATACCGGCGTGGTCTTGTATTTCTCGATGTCCTTGATCCGATCCTTCAGGCTGCCGAGGGGGATGTTGATGGCATTGGGGATATGCCCGGTGCGAAACTCGTCCGGTTCGCGCACGTCCACCACCACGGCCGACGCGTGGTTCATGAGCTGCACCGCCTGGCTGACCGGCAGGGTTTTAATACCGAGCAGGGAGCGCGTGATGGGCCCGGCCAGCAACAGGTAAGCGATGACCACCAGGGCGAGAAACAGATACCAGTTTTGGATGACGAACTGCATGCGTGCTCAATAATATTGAAGAGAGATTAGAAATGCGCGCAACCGGCCGGTTGCGCTATGACTCACCCGCCAGGCAATCCCGGGGCATGGATTCAGGAGTTGAAATTACTGCAAAACGCCGAGCGCATGGCGCTGATGAGATGCAGGATGCTGGGTTCCGCAATGCGGTAATAGACTTTATTGGCATCCTTGCGTGAAATCAGTATGCCCTTGTCGCGCAGGATGGACAGGTGCTGCGAAATGTTGCTCTGGGAGGTACCGACCTGTTCGACGATGTCCTGTACGCTGACCTCGGTGGTCGCCCCCAGCAGGCAGAGAATTTTCAGACGCAGCGGGTGCGCCATGGCTTTCAAGGAATGGGATGCGTTGTAGATGTCTTCTTCGTTCGTGATCAGGACAACGCTGCTGTCGGCAGTCGCGCTCATAGTAATCGCCTCATATCGTTCGAAAGTATCCGGCATAACCTTGCAGTGATTCATGTGTGTATTCCTTTACGCTGGGCGTTCTTAATCACGGTCAGTAGCTGTCTTTGAACTGGAAACATTATACAATATCACTCCATTTGGAAAGACCATTAATCATTTCAGGTAAAAGACCCGGCATGCCAGCCCCCAAACCCCTGCTCCTACTCGTCCTGGATGGGTGGGGATACAGCGAAAACCCCGAACATAACGCGATTTTCAGCGCGAAAAAGCCCGCTTGGGATTATTTGTGGGCCCATTACCCCCATACCTTGATTCGCGCCTCCGAGGCGGCCGTCGGCCTGCCATCCCGCCAAATGGGCAATTCCGAGGTCGGGCACCTGAATCTGGGCGCCGGGCGCGTAGTCTATCAGGAATATACCCGCATCAACCGTGCCATCGCTTCCGGGACTTTTTTCACCAACAAGACCTTGACCGACGCCATCGACCTGGCGGTCAACCACCAAAAGGCGGTGCACATACTGGGTCTTTTGTCTCCGGGCGGGGTCCACAGTCACGAAGAGCATATCCACACCATCATGGAAATGGCGGTCAAGCGCGGCGCCAAAGGGGTGTATGTGCACGCCTTCCTGGATGGCCGCGATACACCCCCGCAAAGCGCCCTCACCTCGCTTGCGGCCATGGAGGAAAAATTCCAGGCCGTGGGCGGCGGGCGCTTCGCCTCCATCATCGGCCGCTATTACGCCATGGACCGCGACCATCGCTGGCCGCGCATCCAGGCCGCCTACGATCTCATCACCCAGGGCAAGGCGCGTTACTATGCCGCCAGTGCCAAGGAGGCGCTGGAGGCCGCCTACGCGCGGGAGGAAAACGATGAATTCGTCAAGGCCACGGTGATCGTCCCCCCCGGCAGCGAACCGGTGCACATCCAGGACGGGGACGTGGTCCTGTTCATGAATTTCCGCTCCGACCGCGCGCGACAGATCACGCGCCCGTTCATCGAGGATAATTTCGACGGCTTCGAGCGCGAGGTCCGGCCTAAGCTCGGCCGCTTCGTGAGCCTGACGCAGTACCAGTCGGAATTCCATATCCCCGTGGCGTTCCCGGCGGAACGTCTGCGCAATGTCTTCGGCGCGTATCTGGCCAACCTCGGCAAACACCAGCTGCGCATCGCCGAGACCGAAAAGTACGCCCACGTCACCTTCTTCTTCAACGGTGGGGTGGAAACCCCCTACGACGGCGAAGACCGCATCCTGGTGCCGTCGCCCAAGGACGTTGCCACCTATAATCTGAAGCCCGAGATGAATGCACCGGAGGTCACCGACAAAGTCGTGGAGGCGATCCACGGCGGCACCTACGACGTCATCATCTGCAACTTCGCCAACGCCGACATGGTCGGTCACACCGGTGATTTCAACGCCACGGTGCTCGCCATCGAGACATTGGACAAATGCATCCAGCGCATCGTCGACGCCCTGCGTAAAGTGGGCGGCGAGCTGCTCGTCACCGCGGACCATGGCAATGCCGAACAGATGTTCGACAACGACACCGCCCAGGCCCACACGGCGCACACTACCAACCCCGTACCATTTCTGTATGTCGGCCGCCCGGCCAAGGTGGCCGCCACCGGCTCCCTCGAGGACGTGGCGCCGACCATGCTTTATCTCCTGGGGTTGCCCATTCCGTCGGAGATGAGCGGACGGACCCTGGTCGAACTGGGCGCCGAAAATCAGACCTAGGCCAACGCGCCATGCTGCCAGCGCACCCGGCCAGGGGTGGGGCATGACTTCGGACCCCGCCCGCATGCCCGCACCCCGCGGCATACGGTTCGCCGCACTGTTTCTTTTGAGCGCCACCTGGTTGGGCGCCGCCTTACCCCCACCGGCCATGGCCAAGAACGGCGACACCGGTGAGCAATTGCAGGCACTGCGCGGCCACCTCAAGGACCTGGAAAAAGATCTGAACGAATCCCGCGGCGAACGCGACAGCCTGCGGGACGAACTGCGCGATGCCGAACGCGACATTGGCGGTCTGATGCAGAATCTCAAACAATTGGACGCCACTCTGCGCTCCGAGACCGCACGCCTCGGCGACCTGCAGAAGGAGGATGCGCAGCAACGCCGCCAGATCCAGACCCAACTCAGTCACCTGGAAAACGAGGCGCGTGCCGCCTACATCCTGGGGCAGCAGGAAAACCTTAAACTATTCCTCAGTCAGAAAAACCCCGCCGACGTGAGTCGCACCCTCACCTACCATCGCTACCTGCAACAGGCGCGCGCGGCCCGCATTCAGTCGGCGCGCGCGGCCCTTGGACGCCTGCTGGTGCTGCAAGAAGAGATCCGTACCCATCGCGAGGAACTCGGCACGCTGCGCGCCGAGGAATTGAAGAAAAAACAGGCCCTGGAGGCCTCGCGCCACAAACGCGGCCAGCTGCTGGCGCAAGTGAACCAACGGGTACAAAACCAGTCCCAGGAAAGGGACCGTCTACGGCAGAACGAACAGCGTTTGGTGCGCCTGCTCAAGGAGCTGCGATCCCCCAAGCTCAACACGCTGCGGCCCCCCCCTAAGAATCGTGATCAGCGTGAGCCCCAAGAGCCCTTCCCGTCCCTGGACGGCCGCTTTACGGACAATAAGGGCAAGCTTCCCCTGCCGGTTAAAGGCACGATTTCGGCGCGTTACGGCGCGCCGCGCAACACCGGCGACCTCAAGTGGCGCGGTATCTTCCTCTCGGCGCCCGAGGGCCGCAACGTGGTTTCGGTGTTCCGCGGTCGGGTGGCCTATGCCGACTGGCTGCGCGGCTTTGGTTTATTAATGGTGCTGGAGCATGGCGACGGCTATATGACCCTTTACGGCCACAATCAGAGCCTGTACAAAGAGGCAGGCGACTGGGTGGATGCGGGCCAGACCATCGCCAGCATCGGCAGCACCGGCGGCCCACCGGAACCGGGGCTATATTTCGAAATACGTCACGACGGCGAACCACGCAACCCGCTGGATTGGTGCAAAATACGCTAGACTGAAGGTTCAGCACGGACACGGTGATCGCGCCGGGGTAGGTCCTCACCACTTACCCCGGCGAATGGCGCCAAAAAAACACTATCTGGAGATTTTACCAACATGAAGCACGCCCAACCCTCCCTGAAATCCAGGCCGATCACCCGTTACGTCCTGATCCTGTTACTGGGGATTTTTGTCGGGGTAGGCATCAGCCTGGAACGGGCCGTCCAAGGCCGGGAGTCCACCAAGCCGGCGGAGCCGACCGACAGCCCCCTGCCCATCAGCGAACTGCGTACCTTCACGGAAGTCTTCAGTCGCATCAAAGCCGACTATGTCGAACCGGTGGATGACAAAAAACTCCTGCAGGACGCGGTCCAGGGCATGCTCGCCGGCCTCGATCCGCACTCCAGCTATCTCGACCCGGAAGGCTTCAAGGACCTGCGCGTGGGCACCGAGGGTGAATTCGGCGGCCTCGGTATCGAGGTCACCATGGAAGACGGCTTCGTCAAAGTCGTCTCCCCCATCGAGGACACACCGGCGGCCAAGGCCGGGCTCAAGACCGGCGACCTTATTATCCGTCTGGATGACAAGGCGGTAAAAGGCATGAGCCTGAACGACGCGGTGAAAATGATGCGCGGCAAACCGGGCAGCGACATCACCCTCACCGTGGTGCGCGAAGGCAACCCCAAGCCCCTTAAGTTCACCCTCACCCGCTCCGTCATCAAGATCCAGAGCGTCAAGATGCGCATGCTGGAAAACGGCTTCGGTTACGTGCGCATCACCCAGTTCCAGGCCAATACCGGTGACGGCCTGAAGGACGCCCTGGCCAAGCTCAAATTGCAGAACAAGGGCGACCTCAAAGGCCTGGTGCTGGACCTGCGCAACAACCCGGGCGGCGTGCTCAATTCCGCCATCGCCGTCAGCGACGCCTTCCTGACCAAGGGGCTCATCGTCTACACCGAAGGCCGCGTCGCGGATTCACAGCTCCGCTCCAATGCCACCCCGGCGGATCTGTTGTCCGGCGCGCCATTGGTGGTGCTGGTTAACGGTGGCTCGGCGTCCGCCTCGGAGATCGTGGCGGGTGCCCTGCAGGATCAAAAACGCGCCATCATCATGGGCACCAAGACCTTCGGCAAGGGCTCGGTGCAGACCATCATCCCCATGAGCAACGGCGCCGCCCTCAAGATCACCACCGCGCGCTATTACACCCCCAGCGGCCGCTCGATCCAGGCCACGGGCATCGTGCCGGATGTGATTACCGAAGAGGCCAAGGTGACCAAGCGCGACAAAGACAGCAATGACACGCTGAAGGAAGCCGACCTCGCGGGCCATCTGGAACACAAAGATGCGGTAGATCCCAAGAAAGAACAGAAGGGCGTCAAGCTCAACACGGATGGCGAAGACTTCCAGTTGCAGGAAGCGCTGAATCTGCTCAAGGGCATCACGATCTTCAAGAGCCAGGAGAATTAATGCACAAACGGGCCACGTTCGGCACCGCATTCATTATTTATCTGCTGTCGGCAGCCGCGCTGCCGGCGGCAGACTCTCCCCGCATCGCCTACATCGCCCTGATTATCGATGATCTGGGCAACAACCGGGTGACGGACACCCGCGCCGCCCGCCTTCCCGGGCCGGTGGCCTGCGCCGTCCTGCCGCACACCACCCACGCCGTGGACATCGCCAATACGGCGTTTGGATTGAACAAAGAAGTCCTGCTGCACCTGCCGATGGAATCCCTGAACGCCCATGAACCCGGCCCCGGCACGCTGGACTCCTCCATGTTCGAGCGGGAGTTCTCCAAGATGCTGGATTACGATCTGGCGAGCGTGCCGCATGTGGTGGGCATCAACAATCACATGGGCAGTCGGCTCACAGCGGACGCACCGTTCATGGCGGCGTTGATGCGGGAGATCCACCAACGCGGGTCGCTGTTTTTCATCGACTCGCGCACCAATCCGGAGAGCGTCGCCGCGAGCGCGGCCCACAGTGTCGGCGTGCCGGCCCTCAGCCGCGATGTGTTCCTCGACAACGAACCAAGCGTCGCCGCCATCGAGCAGCAAATGAAAATCTTAATTCGCCTGGCCCACAAAAACGGCAGCGCCATCGGCATCGGTCATCCGCACCCCGCCACCCTGGCGGTGCTGGAGAAGTGGCTGCCCCGGCTGGCGCAACACCACATCAAACTCATCCCCCTCTCCAGCATGCTCGACCTGACCCATAAGGAGGCTGCCCCATGGCAAGCGTCCTTATCCCCCTAGCCCCGGGTTGCGAAGAACTGGAGGCCATCACGCTGATTGATCTTTTGCGCCGCGCACAGATCGACGTGGTCAGCGCCGGCCTCGCGCCCGGGCCG
Source organism: Gammaproteobacteria bacterium (assembly GCA_043723045.1). Classification (GTDB taxonomy): domain Bacteria; phylum Pseudomonadota; class Gammaproteobacteria; order Acidiferrobacterales; family UBA6901; genus JANNJF01. The sequence goes on from JAYSOL010000168.1 coordinate 15,111, forward strand.
GTGACCTGCAGTCGTGGTACCGTGATTGTCCCGGACATGAACCTGGACGACGCCCTCAAGCGCGACTACGACATGGTCGTCCTGCCCGGTGGTCAGCCGGGTGCTACCCATCTGGAAAAAGACCCGCGCATCATCCAGCTGCTGCAGACCATGGCCCGCGCACAAAAATACACCGCCGCCATCTGCGCCGCACCCAAGGTGCTGGCGGTGGCCGGCCTATTGAAGGGCAAGCGCGCCACCGCCTACCCCGGCACCCTGGAAAATGCAGCATTTGCCGACCTGCAGATTGAACAACACGACAGCGTCGTCACCGACGGCAAAGTACTCACCTCCCGCGGACCCGGCACCGCCATGGACTTTGCCCTGGAACTCATCAAAGTGCTGATGGGGCAAAAAAAACGTGATGAAGTGGAAACAGGACTGGTGCGTCCACCGGAACATACCCTGAGTAGAGCGCCCCATGGCAAGTAATACCAACGCCATCGCCATACGCCCCTTGCGCTTAAGCGACATCGGCGCCGTGATGCAGCTGCATCGCGAACTCGGCTGGAACCCCGCCTTTCAGGCCGACGGCACCACCCTCAAACAACGCCTCGAAACCCTCATCACCGAAGATGGCGCCCTGCTGCTGGTGGCCGAGAGGGACGGCGAGGTGGTGGGTTACATCCACGGACAGATGGTGGTCTACCTGTTGTTCGCCGGACGCGAAATGCTCATCAGCGAAGTCTTCGTGGTGGAGGAGGCGCGCAGCCAAGGGGTAGGCAAGGCGTTGATCGCCGCCATCGAGCGCGAGGCGGTGAAGCAGCGTTGTTTTCGCATCAGCGTGCTCAACGGCCGCGAGCGCGAGTCGTATAAGCGCGGTTTTTATCCCTCACTCGGGTATCAGGAGCGGCCGCAGACGGCGAATTTTACCAAGCGGTTGGATTGGGGGTGAGGAAATTTTTGGAGTGCGGGTGCTTGTCCCTGCTTTAGCAGCTGCAAGCCACCGCAGCCCAGCGTCAACGGAAGTCGAGGCGACAGGAATTGTCCTGACTGCACTTCGTCCCTTGCAGTGAAAAAAACTCCGCAGCTCCGCCGACCTCACCCGCTTCCGAAGGATCGGCTACCTGGAATACTGCGGCAATAAAATATACCTGTTCCCAATTTTTTCTCCTGTTGTTCCACCATACCAATTAGTGGCATTGAGATAGCCTGCGGTCATTGAATTTGAATTAACTTTGACTAATACTACGCAGCCGCATGTATTCTGGGGCAGGACGTCATTGGCGCTTACTTTAAAAAGTACGCATATGGACATTTACTAACACTGTAATCCAAGGAGTATTTCATGTTGAAAAAAATTGCCCTTATCACTGTTGTTTCCACCGTTGTTTTGTCCGGCTGCGCGACGGGTATGTCCCCGGTTGGCACGGGCTTGATCACTGACGTTAAAGGTCCTATTTCTGCAACCAGCGCCACCGGTAGCAAGACCGGTAGCGCCTGTGCAAGCACCATTATTGGTTTGATAAATAAGGGCGATGCCTCTATTGTCGCCGCGAAAAAAGCGGGCAACATCACCACCGTGGCTTCTGTTGACTACCACACCAAAGGTTTCTACCCCTTCTTTGGCGAAACCTGTGTCATCGTGACGGGCAATTAATTAGGATAAACCGTTTCGTACGGTCCCGCGAGAAGCGGGGCCGTACGGATTACTTCTCTTTCTCCTCCTTGTTATCCTCTTTGATCCGATCGATCTGATCCTATATTT
>JAYSOL010000169.1:0-6785 GCA_043723045.1 Gammaproteobacteria bacterium
GGCGCGCCAGATCGCCAGCGAGGTAAACGAGGGCAAGCAGTTCGACGCCGCGTGGCGCGAAGCGCTGGCGAACCTCGCCCACCGCGTACAGGTCACCGATGACGACATCCTCGACAAGGGCGGGATCATTTCCCTGGTCGGCCCCACCGGTGTCGGCAAGACCACGACCATCGCCAAACTGGCGGCGCGCTGTGTGTTGCGTTACGGCGCGCGCCACGTGGCCCTGGTGACCGCAGACAATTTCCGCATCGGCGCGCACGAGCAGTTGCGCACTTATGGACGCATCCTCGGTATTCCGGTGCAGGCTGCCGCGAATGGCAATGAACTACGCGATGCGCTGCACGCCTTCCGCGACAAGCGCCTGGTATTGATCGACACCGCTGGCATGGGCCAGCGCGACCAGCGCCTGGCGGAGCAAGGCAAGATGCTGCAGATCGACGGATTCCCGATTAAAAACTACCTGGTGCTGTCGGCGACCACGCAGCTGGCTGGCCTTATGGAAGTAGCACAGGCGTTTCAGGCTATCCCATTGAACGGTTGCATACTGACCAAGCTGGACGAAGCCACCAGCCTGGGCGGTCCCTTGAGCGTCGTCATTCAGCAACAGCTGGCAGTCGCCTATGTCAGCGATGGCCAGCGTGTGCCGGAGGATTTGCGCCCGGCGCGCGCCCACAACCTGGTCAGTCTGTCGGTGAACCTGGCCGCGCGCACCGTCAACATGCTGAAGAAACAGTCGAGCAGTGACGTAGCCGCGAGGAGCGCGTGATGCAGATGCCAGGACAGCATGTCGATCAGGCCGCCGGTTTGCAGCGCATCACCCAGCCGCGCCCGGTGCGCGTTATAGCGGTCACCAGCGGCAAGGGTGGAGTAGGCAAGACCAATGTATCGGTGAATCTCGGCATCGCCATGGCCATGAGCGGTAAACAGGTCATGCTGCTGGACGCGGATCTCGGCCTGGCGAACGTGGACGTCATGCTTGGCCTGCACCCCAAGTACAACCTGTCGCACGTCATCAACGGCGAGCGCTCGCTGGAAGAAGTGATTATTGAAGGCCCCGCCGGACTCAAGGTGGTGCCGGCGTCTTCCGGTGTCAAACAGATGGCCGAACTCAATCCCCTGGCGCACGCCGGCCTGATCCGCGCCTTCAGCGAGTTGAGTCACAATCTCGATGTACTGATCGTCGACACCGCCGCCGGCGTGTCCGACAGCGTGGTCAGTTTCAGCCTGGCGTCGCAGGAGGTCGTAGTGGTGGTGTGCGATGAGCCGGCCTCCATCACCGATGCCTACGCCTTGATAAAACTCCTGAGTCGCGAGCATGGCCTGCGCCATTTTCACATCCTGGCGAATATGGCCAAGGGTGCGCAGGAAGGCCGCGAGCTGTATGAAAAGATCGTGCGCGTCACCGACCGCTTTCTGGACGTGACCCTGGACTATATGGGCCTGGTGCCGTTCGACGAATACTTGCGCAAGGCGGTGCAAAAACAACGCGCCGTGCTGGATGTCTATCCGCGCAGCCGCGCCGCCGTTGCCTTCAACACCCTGGCGCGCAAGGCCAATGGCTGGCCGATGCCGCAGAATGCGCGCGGTCACCTGGAGTTCTTTGTCGAACGGCTGATTCACTCCGGGAAGACCCAGCCATGTCTTGTTGTATGAGTGGCGTGGCCAAATATGCCGCGATCCAGTCGGGCGGCCCGGACGCGCTGCTGAAGCTGCACGCGCCGCTGGTCAAGCGTATCGCCTATCACCTGATTGCGCGTCTGCCACCGAGCGTGCAGGTGGATGATTTGATACAGGCGGGTCTGATCGGATTGTTGGAGGCGGCGCGCCAGTACGACGCCGCGCAGGGCGCCAGTTTCGAAACCTATGCGGGTATCCGCATCCGCGGCGCGATGTTGGATGAGATACGCAAGAACGATTGGGCCCCGCGTTCCGTGCACCGCAAGGCGCGTGAGGCGGCGCGGGCGATGCACGACCTGGAAAAGCGCCACGGTCGGGAGGCACACGATACCGAAGTCGCCGGTGCGCTCGGCATCTCGCTCGAGGAGTATCACCGCATCCTGCAGGACGCCAGCAGTTGCCGGGTGTTCAGTCTGGACGATGCCGGCGACGGCGAGCAGGGCATGGTTGAGGACCTGGCGTCGAATACGCCGGGCCCACTCGAAGGTATGCAGGCCGAGGCCTTCAGGCAGAGCCTGGCCGCGGCCATCGCCGCATTGCCGGAGCGCGAACGTCTGGTGCTGGCGTTGTATTACGACGAGGAGCTCAACCTCAAGGAAATCGGCGCGGTGCTCGGGGTGTCCGAGTCGCGCGTCAGCCAGATACACACCCAGGCAGTGCTGCGCCTGCAGGCGCGCATGGGCGAATGGAAAGAGACTTGAGGTCGCGCAGGGCGTGCTGGTGTTGAAAAATTATTGAAACAAGTTTGTAAGGCATTTCTGGAGGCAGTAATGGACAAAAACATGAAGATCCTCATCGTTGACGACTTTGCCACGATGCGCGGCATCATCAAGAATCTGCTGCGGGATCTGGGTTTCACCAATGTCACCGAGGCGGATGACGGCCACACCGCGCTGCCGGCACTGCGTGCTGGCAGTTTCGATTTTCTTATCACGGATTGGAACATGCCTATTATGACCGGTCTCGACCTGCTGAAGGCGGTGCGTGGCGATGCCAAGCTGGCCAAGCTGCCGGTGTTGCTGGTGACGGCCGAGGCGAAGCGCGACCAGATCGTCGAGGCCGCACAAGCCGGTGTGAACGGCTACGTGGTGAAACCATTTACCGCGAATACGCTGAAAGAGAAGATCGACAAGATCTTCGAGCGTATCGAGGCGAGTGCCTGAGGGTGAGCGGGACAATGCGGGATAATGCAATGAATACCGATAAGCTGAGCCGGCAGGAGTGTCTTGATCGCGCCAGGACGCTGGTGGCGAAAATAGAAGCCGGTGGCGAGGACGATGCCCAACAACTGCTGAATGAGTTCGCTGGCCACCGCGAATCGGTCCTGTTTCAGGAGATCGGCCGCCTCACGCGGGAACTGCACGATACGCTGAACAGTTTCCAGAACGACGCGCGCCTGGCCTCGCTTACCGAGTGCGAGATCCCGGACGCCAAGGAACGTTTGAACTATGTGCTGAACATGACCGACCAGGCCGCCCGCCGCACCTTGACCGCGGTGGAGGAATCCGTTCCGCTGAATGAGACCATCGGCCAACGTGCCAGCAATCTGCAGCAGGAATGGGAGCGCTTCACCCGTCGCCAGATGGAGCCGGCGGAGTTTCGCGCCCTCAGTCACCGGCTGAACGAATTTCTCACGGTCACCAAGGATGATACATCCAAGATCCATACCCGGCTCATGGACGTGCTTATGGCGCAGGAGTATCAGGATCTTACCGGGCAGGTGATACATCGCGTCATTCGCCTGGTGCAGGACGTGGAGAACAGCCTCGTCGGTCTGATCAAGTTCTCCAGCAAGAGCGGCACGGTGTGCAGTGCGGAGAGCAAGGGCGGTCTCGAAGGGCCGCAGATCAATCCGTCGGCGCGGCCGGATGTGGTATCCAACCAGGATGAAGTCGATGACCTGTTGTCGAGTCTGGGTTTCTAGCCTGGGTTTCCAAGGAAAGCGCATATGCCGATTGATGCAGACGACAAGATACTCCAGGACTTCCTGGTCGAGGCGGGCGAGATACTCGAAAAGCTCGGTGAGCAGCTGGTCGAGCTCGAGCAGCGTCCGCAAGACTACGACCTGTTGAATGCCGTGTTTCGCGGCTTTCATACCATCAAGGGTGGGGCCGGGTTCCTGGCCGTCACCCCGCTGGTGCAGGTATGCCATCGCGCCGAGGATGTGTTCAACCTGTTGCGCCAGGGCACGCGTAAGGTGGACGCGCAGCTGATGGACGTGATGTTGCGCGTGCTGGATGTGGTCAACGACATGTTTCAGTCGTTGCGTGCGGCGCGCGATCCGGAGCCCGCCGGCGAGGAGCTGCTGGGGCAGTTGGAGGTACTCGCCAAAGGCGCGGCGGCGCCTACCCCTGCGTCTGCGAAGCCGCAGGCCACGACGCCAACGGCGGCAACCAGCGACGATATCACCGACCAGGAATTCGAGGAGCTGTTGAATTCCATGGCACAGACGAAGCCAGGTACAGCGCCGCAAGCGGACGCCCAACAACCGGCCTCGGATGAAATCACCGATGACGAATTCGAGGCGCTGCTGGATGTGCTGCATAGTACGCCTGCCAACCAGAAGATGGCGGCGGTGCCCGTGGTCAAATCGGTCGTCGGTGAGATCGTCAATGACGCACCCAAGCCGCCGAAAAAAACCGAGTTGCCGGCGGTAGTCACGCCCGCGCCCGAAACCACGGTGCGCGTGGATACCAAGCGCCTGGACGACATCATGAACATGGTGGGTGAGCTGGTGCTGGTGCGCAATCGCCTGGTGACACTGGAAGCGGCGTACAACGATGAAGCCATGTCCGAGGCGGTTTCCAACATGGATGTGGTGACGGCCAATCTGCAACTGGCGGTGATGAAGACCCGCATGCAACCGATCAAAAAGGTGTTCGGCCGCTTCCCGCGCGTGGTGCGGGATCTCGCGCGCAGCCTGAATAAGGAAGTCGTACTGGAACTGCGCGGAGAAGAAACCGATCTGGACAAAAATCTGGTGGAGGCCCTGGCCGACCCGCTGGTGCATCTGGTGCGCAACGCCGTGGATCACGGGGTGGAAATGCCGGACGTGCGCGCGGCCGCGGGCAAGCCGCGTGGCGGCACCGTGCTGCTGTCCGCGGAGCAGGAGGGCGATCACATCCGCTTGACCATCGCCGACGACGGCGCCGGTATGGATGCCGAGGTGCTGCGGCGCAAGGTGGTGGAAAAAGGTTTGCTCGACGTCGAGGCGGCCAAGCGCCTGACGCGGGAAGACTGTTTCAATCTGATCTTTCTTCCCGGGTTTTCGACCAAGACCGAGATATCCGATGTGTCCGGTCGCGGCGTCGGCATGGACGTGGTCAAGACCAGTATCACAGCACTCAATGGCACCGTGCATATCGACTCGGAGCTTGGCAAAGGCTCGCGTATATCGATCACGGTTCCCCTGACCCTGGCCATCATGCCCACCCTCATGGTGGTGGTGGGAAAACAGACGTTTGCCTTGCCCTTGAATTGCGTCGCGGAGATCCTGCATCTCGACCTGACCACCACCAACGTCGTCGATGGTCAGACCGTGGTGATGGTACGCGACCACCCGCTGCCGCTGTTCTATCTGCGGCGCTGGCTGATGCCCAAGGAAAGGTCGCACCCGTGGCCGCAGGACGGTCATGTGGTAGTGGTGCATGTCGGCACCCAGCGCGTCGGATTTGTCGTGGATGCGCTGGTGGGTCAGGAGGAGGTGGTGATCAAGCCGCTGGGCGCCTTGCTGCACGGCACCTTGGGTCTGGCCGGCGCCACCATTACCGGCGACGGACGCATGGCATTGATCCTCGATGTCCCCGGTCTGATGAAGTCCTATACCGGGTCGGGCATAGCGGGCATCCGGGAGGTTGCCTGATGGCTGTACGGGTTCTCATCGTCGACGATTCCGGTTTTTTCCGCCGTCGCATCAGCGAAATCCTCGGCAGCGATAAGCGCATCGAGGTGGTCGGCATGGCGGCGGACGGCATGGAGGCGATCAGGAAAGTCGCCGAGCTCAAGCCGGACGTGGTGACCATGGACATCGAGATGCCGGTGCTCGACGGCATCAGTGCGGTGCGCCGTATCATGGCCACGCACCCGACACCGATACTCATGTTCTCGTCGCTCACCAGCGATGGCGCCAAGGCGACACTGGATGCGCTGGATGCCGGCGCCGTGGATTACCTGCCCAAGCGCCTGGAGGATTTGTCGCAGGACCACGTGGAGGCCAGCAGGATACTGTGTGCGCGCGTGCGCACCATCGGATTGCGCGGCATGACGGGTCGCGCCGCCGCGCCCAAGGTCGCGGGCGTCGCCCCGACGCCGCCGCCGAAGTCGCGCGTGGCCATACCGCCCCGCGGCAGCTGCAAGATCGTATTAATAGGTACGTCCACCGGCGGGCCGGCGGCCCTGCAGCAGATATTGAGCAAGCTGCCCGCGGATTATCCCGTGCCCATCCTGCTGGTGCAGCATATGCCCGGCAGCTTCACCCCGGCGTTCGCCCAGCGGCTCGACCAGCTGTGCGCGATCAGCGTCAAGGAAGCCACCGAGGGCGATGTGTTGAAACCCGGTACCGCGCTGCTCGCCCCGGGCGGCCGGCAGATGGTGGTGGTGGACCGGCGCGGCAGCGTAGTGGTGCATATCACCGACAGCGAACCGGGGCAGAATTATCGTCCGTGTGTGGACATCACCTTTATTTCCGTGGCCAAGGCCTTTCCGGGCAAGACCCTGGCAGTGGTATTGACCGGCATGGGGGCGGATGGTCGAGAGGGCGCGCGCGTACTGAAGCAGGGCGGTTCTTTTATCTGGGCGCAGGATGAGGCCTCCTGCGTCGTGTACGGCATGCCGATGGCGGTAGCCGAGGCGGGACTGGTGGATCAGGTCCTGTCCTTGTCCGACATCGGACCGAGTCTGGCGCAGGGAATTTAATCCATGGACATACTGAGCATCGTCGGCCTCATTGTCGCCTTCAGCGCCATCCTCGGTGGCAACGCCCTGGAGGGTGGTCATATCGGCGGGCTGATGCAGCTGACCGCCTTCGTCATTGTGTTTGGCGGCACCCTGGGCGCGGTGTTGCTGCAGACCCCCATGCCCATTTTTATGCGTTGCCTGAAGATGACGGC
>JAYSOL010000170.1:0-2738 GCA_043723045.1 Gammaproteobacteria bacterium
GTTAGGGTGAGGGGGTGGGCTTCGGCTCGCCCCTCATCCTGTCCTTCTCCCGAGGGGAGAAGGGACCCTGGGTTTTGAGCACAGGAACACCCTGATGACAGACATCAGTTCCAGGAAGCGCGAACCACCATAAACTAGCGGGCGCATGCGCCGCGATTTCTGACGACGCCGATACTTGCAAGGTAAAAAGAACTATGCACAGCGGTAAGAATCCATCCATGCCCGCACCAGCCAACGACCAACCGGTGGTGGTAATCAAACTGCGCGGCTCCCCCGCGTTGTCGCCCTTCCGTCACGCGCGTCTGATGGAAAAATTACAGACCCTCTCCCCCGACATCGCCCAGGTGTACGCGGAGTACTGGCATTTTGCCGGCATCACCGCGCAACCGGGGCAGGACGCTCTGCAGGTGTTGCAGCGCATATTGACCTACGGTCCGGCGTTGCCCGCGGAGCAGGCGCAGGGCGGGCTGTTGCTGGTGGTGCCGCGTATCGGCACGATTTCCCCCTGGTCGACCAAGGCCACGGACATCGCGCGTCATTGTGGCCTGTCCTGGGTACGGCGCCTGGAGCGCGGTGTCGCCTGGCACGTGCGTACCCATGACGGCGCTGCGCTCAACCCAGCGCAGCGCGCGGCGCTGTTGCCGTTGATTCACGATCGCATGACCGAAAGCGTGCTGGACGAATTCGAACAGGCCACCGCGCTGTTTGAGGAAAATCGGCCGGCGCCCCTCACCCTGGTGGATGTGCTGGCTGGTGGCGCGGAAGCGCTGCAAAGCGCCAACCGCGCCCTGGGCCTGGCGCTGTCGCTGGATGAGATCGACTATCTGGCGGACAACTTCACCCGTCTCGGGCGCAACCCGACGGACGTGGAGCTGATGATGTTTGCCCAGGCCAATTCGGAACACTGCCGCCACAAGATCTTCAACGCCGACTGGGTCATCGACGGCAAGCGGCGCGAGCGCTCGTTGTTCGCTATGATACGCAACACCCACGAACTCAATCCGCGCGACACCATCGTGGCCTACAAGGACAACTCGTCGGTGATCCAGGGGGTTCGCAGCGCGCGTTTCTATCCGGATGCGCATAGCCACCAGTACGCCTATCACGAGGAGGAAACCCATATCCTCATGAAGGTGGAGACGCACAATCACCCGACCGCCATCTCGCCCTTCCCCGGTGCGGCCACCGGCAGCGGCGGCGAGATCCGTGACGAGGGCGCCACCGGACGCGGCTCCAAGCCTAAGGCCGGCATCAGCGGATTCTCCGTGTCCAACCTGCGCATCCCCGGCTTCGAGCAACCGTGGGAGAGCGATCACGGCAAGCCGGCGCGCATCGCCAGCGCCCTGGAGATCATGCTGGACGGACCCCTGGGGGCGGCCGCCTTCAACAACGAATTCGGCCGGCCCAACATCGGTGGCTATTTCCGCGTGTACGAGGAGATCGTGGACGGTGAGGTGCGCGGTTATCACAAGCCCATCATGCTGGCCGGTGGCCTCGGTAACATCCGCGCCACGGACGTGCACAAGCAGGCGATCCCGCCGGGCGCCAGTATCATCGTGCTCGGTGGTCCGGCCATGCTCATCGGCCTCGGCGGTGGTGCCGCGTCCAGCGTCGCCACCGGCACCAGCAGCGCGGATCTGGATTTCGCCTCGGTGCAGCGCGGCAATCCGGAAATGCAGCGCCGTTGTCAGGAGGTCATCGACCAGTGCTGGGCCCTGGGGGATGCAAGTCCGATACTGTCCATCCACGACGTCGGCGCCGGCGGCCTGTCCAATGCCGTGCCCGAGATCATCAACGACGCCGGCCTCGGCGGTACTTTCGAGTTGCGCTCGGTGCCGAACGATCAGTCCGCCATGTCGCCCATGCAGATCTGGTGCAACGAGTCCCAGGAGCGTTACGTCCTGGCGGTGGACGACGCCCATCTGGCGCTGTTCCAATCCCTGTGCGAGCGCGAACGCTGCCCGTATGCGGTGATCGGCCAGGCCACGGCGCAAAAACGCCTGCGGGTGGAGGACAGCTATTTCGCCGCGCTCGAGCCGCAGGATGCCACCCCGGCGGAGACCCGTGCGCGGCGCGCGCACCCCATCGACATGGAGTTGTCCGTGCTGCTGGGCAAACCACCGCGCATGACGCGCGAGGCGCGTCATGCGAAGCGCAAGCTGCCCAAGTTCAAGACTAACGATATCGATCTGCGCGACGCTGCCTATCGCGTCCTGCGCCAGCCCACCGTGGCGAGCAAGAATTTTCTCATCACCATCGGCGACCGCAGCGTCGGCGGTCTCGTGTGCCGCGATCAGATGGTGGGGCCGTGGCAGGTGCCGGTGGCGGACGTGGCGGTGACGGCGTCCGGCTACCGGGCGCATACCGGCGAGGCCATGGCCATGGGGGAGCGCACACCGTTGGCGCTGATCAATCCCGCGGCCAGCGGACGCATGGCCGTGGGCGAGGCCCTGACCAACCTGGCCGCCAGCCGCATCGAGAAACTGCCGGACGTGAAACTCTCGGCCAACTGGATGGCACCCGCCGGCCACCCTGGGGAGGACGCGGCGCTGTACGACACGGTACACGCCGTGGGCATGGAGTTATGTCCGGCCCTGGGCATCTCCATCCCGGTCGGCAAGGACTCCATGTCCATGAAGACCGTATGGCAGGACGAGCACGGCAACGAGCGCGCGGTGACCGCACCCCTGTCGCTCATCGTCTCAGCGTTTGCGCCGGTGCTGGATGTGCGCAAAACC
>JAYSOL010000171.1:0-7913 GCA_043723045.1 Gammaproteobacteria bacterium
TCGCCGCGCAGGGCCACCAGGTGGCGTATCCCCAACGCCTTGTAGCCATTGAGGATGTCGCGCACATTCTGGCGGGTGGAGCCGACGCAGGAAAGATGCGGCGCGGCGGCTTGGCCCAGGGTCTGGATATCGTGCACGGCGTCGTAGGTGCCGTCGCGCGTGCTACCGCCGGCGCCGAAGGTCACGGAAAAGAAGCGTGGCTTGAGTTGGGCCAACTGTTGCGTGGTGGTGCGCAGATTGGCCCTGCCCTCCTCCGTTTTAGGTGGAAAGAATTCGAAGCTGAAGCTGCGCGGATGTTTTTTCTGGGAGTCCATGGGTGCTACCAGGTGCGTGGGACTAGAGACCAGAGGGCCGCAGCGGTTTCTCTGCGGCCCTCGCCCTACTCCCTTACGGGTCGTGTCTTAGTAACGATAGTGGTTCGGCTTGTACGGGCCATCCGCCGGAACGCTGATGTACGCCGCCTGTTCCTTCGTAAGCCGGGTCAGCTTGGCGCCGATCTTCTTGAGATGCAGGTGCGCGACCTTCTCATCGAGTATTTTCGGCAGTACGTACACCTTCTTCTCGTAGTTCTTGGGGTGATTGAACAGCTCGATCTGCGCCATCACCTGGTTGGTGAAGGACGCCGACATCACGAAACTCGGATGCCCGGTGGCGCAACCGAGGTTCACCAGGCGGCCCTTGGCCAGCACGATGATCCTCTTGCCATCGGGGAAGATGACGTGATCGACCTGCGGCTTGATCTCTTCCCACTGGTACTTCTCGAGGGAGGCGATCTCGATTTCCGAATCGAAGTGGCCGATGTTGCACACGATGGACTGGTCCTTCATCGCCAACATGTGATCGTGCACGATGACGTTCTCGTTGCCGGTGGTGGTGACGAAGATGTCGCCCTGCTTGCAGGCATCGTCCATGAGCACCACGCGATAGCCTTCCATCGCCGCCTGCAGCGCGCAGATGGGATCGATCTCGGTGACCCACACGGTGGCGCCCATGCCGCGGAACGCCTGGGCGCAACCCTTGCCCACGTCACCGTAGCCGAGCACTACGCAGATCTTGCCGGCGATCATCACGTCGGTGGCGCGCTTGATGCCGTCGATGAGCGACTCGCGGCAGCCGTACAGGTTGTCGAACTTGCTCTTGGTCACCGAGTCGTTGACGTTCATCGCCGGCCACAGCAGTTCACCGCGTTCCTGCATCTGGTACAGGCGGTGCACGCCGGTGGTGGTCTCTTCCGTGACGCCGCGGATGCCCTCGCCGATCTTGGTCCACTTCTTCGGGTTGGCCGCGAGGCTGCGCTTGCACAGGCCGAGGAAGACTTTCCATTCCTCGTTCGCACCCTTGGTGGCGTCGGGCACCGCACCTTTGGTTTCGAATTCCGTGCCCTTGTGGATCAGCATGGTGGCGTCGCCGCCGTCATCCAGGATCATGTTGGGGCCGCCCAATTTACCATTTGGGCCGTCCGGCCAGTTGAGCGCCTGTTCGGTGCACCACCAGTATTCTTCCAGGGTCTCGCCCTTCCAGGCGAACACCGGAACGCCGGCGGCGGCGATGGCCGAGGCGGCGTGATCCTGAGTGGAGAAAATGTTGCACGAGGCCCAGCGCACTTCGGCGCCCAGATCCACCAGGGTTTCGATCAGCACCGCGGTCTGGATGGTCATGTGCAGCGAGCCGGTGACGCGCGCGCCCTTGAGGGGGTGTTTGCCTTTGTACTCCGCGCGCAATGCCATGAGACCGGGCATTTCGCTCTCGGCGATGGCGATTTCCTTGCGGCCCCAATCGGCCAGTTTGATGTCGGCGACTTTGTAGTCGGAGAAATTCGGATTGACGATGGCGTTCATGTTGCGTGCTCCTTAAAAAGAAATATTAAGAGAGCGCCGTTTTTTAACTGACGTTCTCTCCGAGCCTGGCAGGTTTAACCTGTCGCAACGCTCCTCGGAGAGCAACGCCTCGCCGCGACCGCGGCGACTGTGTGCGGATTTACGCGTGTGCCATGGCCTTGGCGCCCTTGATGCCGGCGGCATCCCGCAGAATCGCGGCCTTGTCGGTACGCTCCCAGGTGAAACCCGGTTCGGTGCGGCCGAAGTGACCGTAGGCCGCGGTCGGGCCATAGATCGGACGCAACAGGTCCAGGTCCCGGACGATGGCGCGCGGACGCAGATCGAAATGTTGCTGTACCAGTTCGGCGATCTTCGAATCCGCAATCACGCCGGTGCCGAAGGTGTTGACGTGGATCGACACCGGGCGTGCGACGCCGATGGCATAGGCCACCTGCACTTCGCAGCGGTGCGCCAGGCCCGCGGCCACCACGTTCTTCGCCACATAACGCCCGGCGTAGGCGGCGGAACGATCCACCTTGGACGGGTCCTTGCCGGAGAAGGCACCGCCGCCGTGGCGCGCCATGCCGCCGTAGGTGTCGACGATGATCTTGCGCCCGGTGAGACCGCAGTCGCCCACGGGCCCGCCGACGACAAAGCGCCCGGTGGGGTTGATGTGGTAAACGGTCTTCTTGCTCAGCCACTCCGCCGGCAGCACCGGCTTGATGATCTCTTCCATCACCGCTTCCTGCAGTTTCTTGTGCTCGATGTCCGGCGAGTGCTGGGTGGACAGCACCACCGCGTCGATGCCCACGGGCTTGTCGTTTTCGTAACGCACGGTGACCTGGGACTTGGCGTCGGGACGCAGCCAGGTGAGCTTGCCGGAGTGGCGCACTTCCGCCTGGCGCTTCACCAGGCGGTGGGCCAGGGTGATGGGCATGGGCATGAGCACGTCGGTTTCATTCGACGCATAACCGAACATCAGGCCCTGGTCGCCGGCGCCCTGGTCGAGTTCTTCTTCCGGGGTGCGGTCCACGCCCTGGGCGATGTCCGGGGATTGTTTGTCGAGGGCGGTGAGCACGGCGCACGACTGCCAGTCGAAGCCCATGGAGGCCTCGTAACCGATACGTTTGATGGTGCCGCGCACGATGTCGGTCATGTCGACCCAGGCGGTGGTGGTGATCTCGCCGGAGATAATGACCATGCCGGTGTTCACCAGGGTCTCGCAGGCGACGCGTGCCTTGGGGTCCTGGGCCAGGATGGCATCGAGGATGGCATCGGACACTTGATCGGCGACCTTGTCGGGATGGCCTTCCGAAACGGATTCAGAGGTAAAGAGATAGCTGTCTGCCATGGCGGCTCCAAAAATTAGGATTTGTGTATTTGCTGTTCTTTCTTAAGGACGCGCAGTTTATCAAGCTTGGGCGAAATTAACACCCGCCCTGCCAAGTTAAAGGGGATCAGCACTGTTCCCAGGGCAGGCCATGGAAACGCCAACCGCCCAGGCCGCTGCGATGGTGGCCCTCGTCCAGGGCGCCCTCGAAGCCTTCGGCGACGTTGTAAACTTCTTTGAGACCGGCATCCACCAGCGCCTGGCCCGCTTCCAGGGAGCGCACACCACTGCGGCAGATGAGCAGGACGGTTGCCGCCCCCTTTACCCCACCCAGGATCGCTTGGCGAACCTGGGTAACGAAGTGGGGGTTCACTGTCCAATCAGGCTCGTCGATCCAAGGGATATGGAGGGCACCGGTGGGGTGACCGACAAACAGGAACTCCATTTGTGAGCGCACGTCCACTAGCAGCGCATTGGGGTGATCCTGGATCAGCTGCCAGGCCTCGGGCGGGGAAATGGTTTTGACCTTGCTCATGGGCGAGCCTCCTGGGCGTCGCGGTTCACTGCTTTTGCGTCGGCGAGGGGTTACTATAGGCCCTATGCCGCCCCGTCTCCAGAGCGTGATTCAATCCGAAGTGACCGGCAGCACCGGGCCCGCCATCCGGGTCAAGCCGCCGCGCCCCCTGGTGCGCGGCGCCGGTCGGGCCATCGCCGACTATGCCATGATCCGGCCCGGCGATCGCCTGTTGCTCGGGGTATCCGGCGGCAAAGACAGCTTAAGTCTGTTGCACACCCTACTCTATCTGCGCGACAAAGCGCCGGTGTCCTTCGAGCTGGGTGTGGCCACGGTGGATCCGCAAATCGACGGCTTTGATCCACGGCCTTTGCAGCAGTACATTCCGACCCTGGGGCTTCCTTACTATTATGAGTCCCAGGCGATCGTGGAGCGGGCGCTCAAGACCATGCGCGGCGATTCGTTCTGCGCCTACTGCTCGCGCATGCGGCGCGGCATCCTCTATGCCACGGCGCGACAACACGGTTACAACGTGGTGGTGCTGGCGCAACACCTCGATGATCTCGCGGAGTCTTTTATGCTGAGCGCCTTCCACGGCGGCAGTCTGCGCACCATGAAGGCGCACTATCTGAACGATGCCGGGGATCTGCGTCTGATCCGCCCTTTTGTATATGTGCGCGAACGTCAGCTGGTGGATTTTGCCCGCACCGCGGGCCTGCCGGTGATTGCCGACAATTGCCCCGCGTGTTTTCGCATGCCCAGCCAGCGGCAGCAGATGAAAGTGTTGCTGGCCTCCCAGGAAGCCAGCCATCCGGCCTTATTCGCCAATCTTTTGCATGCGATGCGACCGCTGATGGGCGAAATTAAAGATATCTCCACTTTGCCGCGAGAATCTGTCAGCAACCAATAGCTATTTAGCATTTTGTGGCCTGGATGCCTAGAAATTTATAATATTTTTCCTACTTTATACAAATATCCCGTGTTTTCTAGCGCAACAGCCGCAAGATATGGCGTATTTCCTGATAGTATCCATAGTTGTAGATGTAAAATGATGAATATCGCCAATATTTATAATAAAGTGGGAAAATATATTCATCAATTCCCCTCGCCCGCGGGGCTAGATTCCCGCCTACACTACTATCATTATATTTTCCGTGCGCAGTGAACATTCTTCCGAATAACGCCACAAACTGTGGCAAAATGCTGATTCTTAAGCAGGTATCTCAAACGGCAATGAAGCAACACCCCCAACCCACGCCGGATCGTCGACAGCACGCCACCCTCCCCCCCTTCCAAATCCGATTTCTCGCCCTCCGTTATTGGGGTGTGTGGTTGGCCATGGGTGTGCTGCGTCTGTGTTCGCTGTTGCCCTACCGCCTAGTGGTCATCTTGGGGTCCGGCGTGGGTAGCCTGTATTACGCCCTGAGCGCCAAGCGCCGGCGCATTGCCCGCACCAACATCGCCCTGTGTTTCCCTGAATGGTCGGCGCAGGAAAGGCAAATCTGCCTACGCCGGCATTTTCGCCACTGGGGCCGAGCCAGCCTGAGCGTGGGCATCGCCTGGTGGGGGTCGCCCATGCGCCTCAAGGGGCTGGTACGTTTCCGTGGACGCGAACACTATGATCAGGCCCTGGCCCAGGGCCAACGGGTGATGCTGCTCGCCCCGCATTTCGTCGGTCTGGAAATGGCCGGTGCGCTGCTGTCCATGGAGCGCCTCATGGTCAGCATGTATAAAGGGCCGAAGAACGCGCTGTTCGATTGGGCGATGCGCCGTGCGCGGGCACGCTTTGACCTTATAATGATCGAGCGCAGCACCGGCATACGCGCCATCTTGCGCTTCATGCAGACCGGCCGGCCGTTTTATTATTTACCGGACCAGGACCCGGGTGACGCGAGCTTCGAGTTCGTGCCGTTTTTTGGCGTACCGACGGCCACCATTACCGCCATGAGCCGCATCGCCGAGATGGCCAAGGCGGTCGTGATACCCTGCTTCATCCGCCAGCTGCCCGCTGGCCAGGGTTATGAGATCAGCTTCAAGCCGGTGCTGGAGGGATTTCCCTCGGGCGATCTGGTGCAGGACGTGACGCGCATGAATGCAGAAATAGAAAAGGGAGTCCGCGAAATGCCAGAGCAATACATGTGGACGTATAAGCGGTTTAAAACCCGCCCGGAAAATGCACAATGTCTCTATGCGCTCCACAAAACCCCGTGAGCTTATTGCCTTTTTACATCCGCGTTACTGGGCCACTTGGGCAGGCTTAGGGATACTGCGCACCTTAAGCCTGTTGCCGTTGCCGGTGTTGTGGTTGCTGGGTGTGCCACTCGGCCAGCTCGCCGCCGGTTTCCCCTCGCGCGCGCGGCACGCCATCGATATCAATCTGGCCCTGTGCTTCCCGGACATGAGCGCCGTGGAGCGGCGTCGCTTGCGCAACCGCCAGTTCCGCGCCGTGGCGCAGGTGCTGCTCAGCCTGGGCATTTCCCTGTGGGCGTCACAGCGGCGCCTGGCGCGCTTGATCCGCTTTCGCCAGCGCGAGCACTACGACCGCGCCCTGGCGCACGGCCAACGCGTGATCCTGCTGGCGCCGCATTTTCTGGTGCTGGAGATCGCGGGCCTCTACCTGTCCCATGAGCGCCCCATGATCAGCATGTACAAAAGCCCGAAGAACGAGCTGTTCGACTGGGTGTTGCGCCACAGCCGCTCGCGCTTTGGCGGCGTCATGATAGAACGCAGCGCTGAGCTGCGGCCGCTCATCCGCCTGCTGCGCGCAGGCCGGCCGTTCTACTATCTCCCCGACCAGGAGCCGGGCGATGCGGATTTTGTGTTTGCGCCTTTTTTCGGCATCCCTGCGGCCACTATTACCGCCTTGAGCCGCATGGCGCGTCTGGCGGACGCGGTGGTGGTGCCGTGTTTCACCCGCTTGCTTCCCTTTGGAACCGGTTATGAAGCGGCCTTTGCACCGGCGCTCGCCAATTATCCTTCCGGCGACCATGTGCTGGACGCGACGCAGATGAACGCGGTGATCGAACACGGCGTGCGCGAGCGTCCGGACCAGTACATGTGGAGCTACAAACGTTTCAAAACCCGTCCGGATAATCTGCCCTCTTTCTATGATACAAAAAAATAATTTACTGCCCCTGACGCATCCGCGTTACTGGCTGAGCTGGATCGGGCTGATGGTGATGCGTCTGCTCAGTCTGTTGCCGCTGCCGGTGTTGTGGGTCCTGGGCAGCGCCCTCGGCGGCTTGCTTTACTTTCTCCATGCCTCACGCCGGAACGTCGTTCTGCGCAACATTGAAGGCTGTTTTCCCCATCTCGATAGCAAAGCGCAGCGGCGCATGGCGCGGCAACATTTCTATGGCGTAGGCCAGGCCTCCCTCAGCACGGGTATCGCCTGGTGGAGCTCGAAGCGCAGACTCGAACGCCTGGTACGCTGCCGTGATCGCCACTATTACGACCAGGCGCTGACCCAGGGCCGGCCGGTGATCTTGCTGGCAGCACATTTTGTCGGCATGGAGATCGGCGGCATGTATCTTTCACGCGAACGCCCCATGGTCGATATGTACCGGCGCGCCAACAATAAATTGTTCGACGCGGTGTTCAAACACGGACGCGTGCGTTTCGGCGGCAGGGTGGTGGAGCGCAGCGAAGGCTTAAAGCCCATCATCAAGCTCCTGCGCGAGGGCGTGGTGTTCATCTATCTGCTCGACCAGGACCCGGGGCGGCACAACACCGCCTTCGTGCCGTTCTTCGGTGTGCCGGCGGCGACGCTCACGGCCCTCGGGCGCCTGACGCGCATCACCAACGCGATCGTGGTGCCGTGTTTCACGCGGCAGTTGTTGCGCGGTCAGGGCTACGAGGTGATATTCAAACCGGCGTTGGATAATTTCCCCACGGGGGATGACGTCGCGGATGCGACGCGTATGAATCAGGAAATAGAAAAGGGTGTGCTCGATATGCCGGAGCAATATTTCTGGGTGCACAAGCGTTTCAAAACGCGACCAGAAGGCGAGCCGGATTTTTATCGGTAGAGCAGGGCGGGCCTCAGCCTCCATTAAAATGTAGGTTGGGGTGAGCTTGCGAACCCCAACAGCCTTTGTATTATTGTCGACGCGCTCCCGCGCGGCCTTAACCCCTAGTTGCGGGTCCCGCCCCGCAGGCGGGTTACTTTTCTTTGTTTGTGCAAAGAAAAGTAACCAAAAGAAAGCACACCCGCTCGCTCGCCGCGCAAAGAACGCGCGGTCCCCTGTGCTCC
>JAYSOL010000172.1:0-7434 GCA_043723045.1 Gammaproteobacteria bacterium
CCTCGTCCTGTTGCCGCGGGGGTCTAGGTCCTTTGCGCGCCGGCTTAGCGGTCGGTCCGACGCGGCGGACTTTGCTCGCCTTAGCCGCGGGCGACAGACTGTCGCTACGCTGCTCGGCGTGCAACTTCAGGTAACTCAGCCAGCGCCGGGCGTCCAAGTCGCCGGCGGCGATAGCGGCTTGAATGGCGCATCCCGCTTCGACCTCGTGACGACAATCGTTGAACTTGCAGTGTCCGAGGAGCGCGCCCACGTCTTGGAAGGCGTCCTCGATGCCCCGCACACCGGCAGCCAGCTGGAACTCGCGCATGCCGGGGGTATCCAGCAACAGGCCGCCGTCTTGCAGGGGATGCAGGGAGCGGGACGTCGTGGTATGCCGGCCTTTGTCGTCGCCGGCGCGCGCGGCGGCGGTGGGCTGATGGGCCTGCGCCAGGTTGTTGATCAAGGTGGATTTGCCCACGCCCGAGGAGCCCACCAGGGCCACGGTCTGTCCCGTCTTGCACCACGGCCGCAGGCGCGCCAATTGTTCGGCGTTGCGCGCGTCGACGCACTCTATGGGCACATCGGGGTGCAGTGGACGGGCCGCGGTTATGTAGCGATCCACATCCGCCGCCAGGTCGGCCTTGGTCAGGACGATGACCGGTGCGACGCCCGCCCCGGAGGCGAGAGCCAGGTAGCGTTCGATGCGCGCCGGGTTGAAGTCGTCGTTGCAGGAGGTCACGATGAATAAGGTATCGACGTTGGCGGCGATGAGCTGCTCAATATCCCGACTGCCGATGGCCTTGCGCGACAGCTTGTTCTGGCGCGTAAACATGCGCACTGGCCTTGTACCGCCGTCCGCAGGCATCAACAGCCAGTCACCCACCGCCAGATCCCGCGGATCGGGGAAGACGCCGACATCCAGGGTCTGCTCGCCGCGTTCGCTCCAAATCAGGCAGTGATTGCGATGGATCTGGGCGATGCGTGCCGGATAGCATTTGCTCAGCTCGTGGGCGTCGAGCTGCTGCTGAAAAAATGGCCGCCAACCTAACTGTTCAAGATCTGGCATCGAATTCGATTATCCATGCCGCACAAGAGATGACGTGGAAACCCCAACACCGATCACTGGTGGGCATGGTCACAGCTGTATTTTCTGTCAACGGCATCGACGTTCCATAATCCCGCACATTCCACATCAATCAGACGTTAGTGTACTTGAAACCACCCCTTGAACTCACCCCCGCCTGCCGGGCCCCTCTCCACGACCCCCACAGATGACCATATTATGCTGGGAATCGGGCGTGGACTGCTTAATAATCGGACGGTGTCCAACGCGATCCGAGCCACAACCGGCGGCGCTCATGGGCTACACTTGAAATAATTTTACCCGGAGGAGTCACCCCCATGGCAACATCGAGCATCGTCCTGCTGGTCGTCATTGGCGCCGTCATTCTGTATCTGATCTCTATTTACAACCAGCTGGTCGCCCTGAAAAACCGCTACAAGAATGCCTTTGTCCAGATCGAGGTACAGCTGAAGCGGCGCTACGACCTGATCCCCAACCTGGTGGAGACCGCCAAGGGCTATCTGAAACACGAACGCGAAACCCTGGAGGCGGTGATCAAGGCACGCAATGTGGCGGCCAATGGCCTGGCGACGGCGCATGCCGATCCCGGCAACCCCGGCGCCATCCAGGCCCTCGGCGCCGCGGAGGGCCAGCTCTCCGGCGCGCTCGGGCGTCTCAATGTGGTGATGGAGGCCTACCCGGATCTCAAGGCCAGCCAGAATATGCAACAGCTCACGGAAGAACTCGCCAGCACGGAAAACAAAGTGGCGTTTGCGCGCCAGGCGTTTAACGATCAAGCCATGGAGTACAACATTTACAAGCAGTCCTTCCCCCAGCACGTGCTCGCCGCGTTCTTTGGTCATACGACGGATGCCGCCCTGCTG
Source organism: Gammaproteobacteria bacterium (assembly GCA_043723045.1). GTDB lineage: Bacteria > Pseudomonadota > Gammaproteobacteria > Acidiferrobacterales > UBA6901 > JANNJF01. The sequence goes on from JAYSOL010000172.1 coordinate 1,927, forward strand.
GAGTTTGCCGACAGCGCGCAGATCCAGGCCGCGCCGAAAGTGTCGTTTTAACCGCGCTTCCCGCGCGCGCCTTTTGCCAGCATGAACTTCTTCGAGGCCCAGGACCGGGCGCGACGCAGCACCCTGTGGCTGGTGCTGTTGTTCAGCCTCGCCGTGATCGGTCTGATCCTGTTGACCAATCTATTGGTGCTGTTCGTGCTTACCTATCAGCAGTCGGGATTGATGTACCTAGGTAACGGCAACGGGGGCGCGCCCTTGCAGTGGGACACCTTCATCCCGGTCGCCCTGGCAGTGAGCGTGCTGGTCGCGGGCGGCAGTCTGTTCAAGATGCTGCAACTGGCCGGCGGCGGGCGCGTCGTGGCGGAGACCCTGGGCGGGCAGGTCATTGCGCAGAACAGCAGCGACGCGCTGCATCGCAAGATCCTTAACGTGGTGGAAGAAATGGCCATCGCCTCCGGCCTGCCGGTCCCGTCCGTGTACCTGCTGGAGGAGTCGGGCATCAATGCCTTCGCCGCGGGCTGGATGCCGGGGGACGCCGTGATCGGCATCACCCGCGGTGCAGTGCTACAACTGAGCCGGGAGGAACTGCAAGGGGTCATCGCCCACGAGTTCAGTCATATCCTGAACGGCGACATGCGCCTGAACGTGCGTCTCACCGGGGTGCTGCACGGCATACTGCTGCTCGGCCTCCTGGGTTACACCCTGCTGCGCACCCTGCGCTACGCACGCAGTTCGCGCAGCAAAAATGGCGGCAGCGTCATCGCGGGATTGTTGGTACTGGCGCTGGGCCTGATCGTCATCGGCTACGTGGGCACGTTCTTCGGCAACTGGATCAAGGCGCTGGTGAGCCGCCAGCGGGAGTATCTGGCGGACAGCTCCGCGGTTCAGTTCACGCGCAGCCGCGACGGCATCGCCGGCGCGTTGAAGAAAATCGGCGGCCTGCACCACGGCTCACGCCTGCAAGCGCCTGCCGCGGCGGAGTTCAGCCATGCGTACTTTGCCCAAGGGGTGAGCTCCTTTGTGGAGTCGCTGTTCTCGACCCATCCACCTCTCGCGACCCGTATCCGCCGCATCGATCCGCGCTGGAATGGGAAATTCACGCCACCGAAACCGCCGGCAGCGCCGCCTGTAAGTGGGACAGTGAACACCGGCGCGGACAACGCAGGCACGCGCCAGGTAACCACCGCGGTGATCGGTGCGGCGGTGGCCGACGCCTTGTGGGGTATCGAACACATCGGCAATCCCTCCGAGGCGCATGTGGGGTATGCGCGAGAATTACTGGCCGCCATTCCCCCGGACCTGAAAGCGGAGACCCAAGACCCCTACGGCGTGCGCACCTTGATCTATGCCCTGCTGATCCAGCCGGATGCCGCGGTGCAGAAGCGCCAGTGGGACCTGCTGCGCGCGCAGGACGATGCCGGGGTGTATGCCAAGACCGAAAGACTGACGCCCGTCGTTGCCGCCCTCGACCGGCGCCTGCGTCTGCCCCTGATGGATCTGTCCCTGCCCGCACTGCGCACGCTCACCCTGCCCCAGTACCAGGTGTTTAAAAACGTCGTGCTCGGACTGATGCACGCGGACAACAAGATCAGCCTCGGCGAGTGGATCATGCAACGCCTGTTATTGCATCGCCTGGATGAGATGCATGGCCTGCGCAGGCGCCCGCCCGCGCGGTATTCAATACTCGGGGCGGTCAAGGTCGAAAGCGAACAATTATTATCCCTGGTGGCCTATGCCGAGCACAGCGACGATGCCGCCGCCGCGCGCGCCTTCGACGCGGGCCGCAAGGCCATCGGCGCCGGGGCGTTGAACATCATTGCGCGCAAGGATTTGTCGCTACTGCGGCTGAACGACGCAGTCGACAAACTTGAACAGTTGAAGCCACTGATAAAACCGCGTTTGTTGAAGGCGTGTGCCGCGTGTATCGGCGCAGATGGGCAGGTCAGTGTCGACGGTATCGAGTTGTTGCGCGCGCTGGCGAGCAGCCTGGATTGTCCGATGCCGCCGGTCATTATCCACCCGGTATCCATCCCCACCCTTGCGACATAAGGCGGCTGCGGTTGGCACGCACTCTGTGTGAGAGAAAGGCGTTAGCCTTGCGCAGAGTTCTGGCCGTGTAACAGGTAAATTCTGAAGATCACCACATTAACAAACAAGCCGAGAAAGGCGATCATGGTATCGGCGACGATCCCCAGCGCGCTGCTGCCGCCATAGGTGTCCATCATCCATTCAGATAAAAAGCTGAGCGCAATCAGCGGCACATAGACGATGACGACGGCCAGCAGAATCACCCAAAACAATTCTTTAGTCGTGTCATGGCTTTTGCGCATCGCGGCCAGGGGCGTCAGGCCTTCGACCACCAGATATATTTCCGCAAAGGCCAGACGCACGGCCATCCATATGCCGGGAATGATCAAAAGCATAAATCCGAAGATCACCGCAACACCGACCATTAGCGTCACAAGCAGCAGTGGCCACCACAAGCTGAACGCCGCGCGCAACAATTGACCATTGGTGGGGCTTTCGTGCTGCGTGCGTTTGGCCAGCAGCAGGATCAAGGCGCCGGTGTATAAAGGGTATACGAGCAAGCCGACCAGCACCGCCCAGATTAGGGATGCGGTGTCCGCGGTCGCCGTCAGCCCATGCTCCAGCGCCGTAACGATCAGCAGGATCGGCAGAAAAAGTCCTGCCATCTGGCGGAGATTGCCGATAAAGAAATGGTACGCGTCAGCAAGTATGGTTGTTATGTTCATGTTCATGGTCATCGTTACGCATAGGTAGGGCGGACCCGGGCCTGCCTGCGGCGCGCTATTGTTTCGCGTTTAAGCAACACGCCGCAGGGCAGGGTCCGTTCGAGGATAGTTACTGACGCTGCTAGTCCGGCGTCGGTAAACTGCATATGCTGGGCTGCAATCACTCCGCTTTCTTGCCGTCTGCCCCGTGCTGATGTTCAGCATGCGCGTGTGCCGCCTGCTGGCCCGCGGGCGTGGCCGTCAACTCTTTGTATTGTGTCGGCGACATGCGCGGCAGTTTTTGCATGAAGGCCACCATGGCCCAGATATCGGTGTCCGTATGGCTCTTGCCCCAGGCGGGCATGGCGCTCATTTTTACCCCGTGCTTCGTGATCCAGAAGAGCTCCGCGGGCGACATATCCGCCACCTCATAGGCCAATTCGGGCGGTTGCGGATTGAGGCCCTCGTGCAACTCGGAACTAGCCCGCCCGGGCGCCAAATGGCAGTCGACACACATCTCTGCATAGTGCCCGGCGCCGGTACGGATCATCGCCGCGTCATTCAGATTGCCCGGTACGCTGATCTCCGCCGCACGCCGCGCCACCGATCGATCCATGGTCGTATGCAACAGCCAGCGCGTGACCACGTGGTGCGGGCTGTCGGCACCGACATCGTAGACACCGGAGTAGACAAAGCCCACCACGGCGATGACCACTAAAAGGATGAAAAACAGCAAAACTTTAATCGCTTTAATCACTGGAAGGCCGTCCTCGTCGGTTGTCTCACTCTATCTGGCGGTGCCAGGGTCTGGCTATAACCCAGCTTACTCGGTTCCTGCTAAACAAAAAACCGCTGGCGCATTTCTTCCAATCCCAGGAGTTCCAGCACTTCGTGCAAACGTTCCGCCGGACGTTTGCGCGGCGTGTTTTTGTAGCTGGCGATGATCAGCTCGTTCTTCATGGAATGCTCCCAACCCACGAGCTCGGTGACGCTCACCTGGTACCCGTGCGCCTCCAGTTGCAGACAGCGCAGCACGTTGGTCACCTGGCTGCCGAATTCACGGGTATGCAGCGGGTGGCGCCAGAGCTCGCTCAGGGCATTTCCGGCCAAGGCGACGGGTTTGTTCGTTTTCAGCACCGCCGCCACTTCCGCCTGGCAACAGGGCACCAGCACCACGAACCGGGCCTGTTTTTTCAAGGCAAAATGGATGGCGTCGTCGGTGGCGGTATCGCACGCATGCAGCGCGGTCACCACGTCCACCCGCGCCGGCAGGCGCTCGGAATCGATGGATTCCGCCACGGACAGATTAAGGAAGGACATGCCGGCAAAGCCCAGGTGCGCCGCCAGGTCGCGGGATTTTTGCACCAACTCGTCGCGCCGTTCGATGCCGTAGATATGCGAGGCATTGTTCAGTCCCTTGAAGAACAAGTCGTAGAGGATGAATCCCAGATAGGACTTGCCCGCCCCGTGATCCACCAGGTTGATCTCCGCATACGCCTGTTGCACTTCCGTCAGCAGCGGCTCGATGAATTGGTAGAGGTGGTAGACCTGCTTGAGTTTGCGCCGGCTGTCCTGGTTCATCTTGCCGTCGCGCGTGAGGATGTGCAGCGCCTTCAGCAGTTCGATGGACTGGCCGGGTTTAATGTCGTGCGTGTCGTGCATTTAAAAAGAACACCGCACGACGCTAGCGCCGATTACCCGCCACCAGCAACAGCGCCCCACCCACCACGATGGCGCCCACGCCGACCCAGACCGGCACCTTAACCATTTCCTTCTCTTCGAGGGAGAACTCAATCGGACCCAGCTTGGCCTCGTGGGTGGCCTTGGTGTAGCTGAAACCGCCATACACCAGACCCAGGGTGCCGGCCGCGAGCAACAGGACCCCGGCGATCTTGACTGCATTCATACCTTCTTCTCCCGATGAAAAACAACGGTAATTTATCACACAACCGTCCCGAACAGCGCGCCCACGCCGGCGGTCAGCGCCATGGCCAGCGCGCCCCAAAACGTGACGCGCGCGGCGCCCAGCAGCACCCGCGCACCGCCGGTGTAGGCCGCCAAGGTGCCCAGCAGCGCCAGAAAAATCAGGGACGTACCCGAAATAATCATGATCAGGCGGTTATGGGGTGTCAGTACGGCGGTCAGCAACGGTAAGGCGGCGCCCAGTGCAAAGGTCGCCGCAGAGGTCAGCCCCGCTTGCATTGGACGGGCGGTGATGGTGGAGGAGATGCCGAGTTCGTCGCGCGCATGGGCCGCCAGCGCGTCCTTGGCCATAAGTTGCGTGGCAACCTGCATTGCCAACACGGGGTCAAGCCCGCGGCCGACATAGATCGACGCCAGTTCTTCCCGTTCATGGTCTTCGTCCGCCGCCAGCTCTTTACGCTCGCGTTCCAGATCGGCCCGTTCCGTGTCGGATTGAGAACTGACCGACACGTATTCACCCGCCGCCATGGACATGGCGCCGGCCACCAGACCGGCGACCCCGGCCACCATGACCGCGTTGTGGCTCGCGTTCGACGCCGCCACCCCGACCAGTAGACTTGCGGTCGATACGATGCCGTCGTTCGCCCCCAACACGGCGGCGCGCAACCAGCCGATGTGTTGCATGTAGTGTCGTTCCCGATGGCGTCTGAACATGCCTGTGGCTCCCCTGTTGCCTGGGGGTGAAGCATGTCGTCTGATGGGCAAAAAGACAAGCCAGGGGCAATCCGCCCCCACCCGCCAGACACACCCTGATCAAATACTGCGCAGATATCTCACCGCAGAAATTTGCCTG
>JAYSOL010000173.1:0-6990 GCA_043723045.1 Gammaproteobacteria bacterium
TCTGTTTCAGCCGGAGGCGATGGCGCTGATTTATACCTATTCTGGTGGCATCCCGCGCCTCATCAATACGCTGTGCGATACGGCCTTGACCTGCGCCTATACCGATGAGCAGAAGACGGTGTCCGCCGCGGTGGTAAAAACCGCTATCGATGAGTTGCAGTGGCGACCCTACCAGGAGCGCATGAAACTGCGTGCGCTCAATACGTCCGCTGTCGTTAGCCCCAACCCCAACGCGAATCTCGAGGAGTTGCTCGACAGCAATCGTCGCTGTCTTGTCTCCCTGGCAGACAAGCTCGATCGTCTGGAGCCCTCGGCGTCTGCGCTCAACGAGATCATCCATAGGATGCAGAATATCGAAACCATTTTGCAACGCATCGCCGGTGGTGAGCAGGAGAAGGGCGACAAGAAGCCGGTGAAAAACAAACACGGTGCCTCCACCGCACCCTGACGCCTGCCTTAAAGATGACTCAAAGCTGAAAGTATCTTCAATCATGCTTTATGGACGACTATGAAGAATGCCATGACCATCGATGTCGAGGACTATTTCCATGTCTCGGCCTTTGCCTCCGCGATACAATCCACGCAATGGGATAGCTACGCCTGCCGGGTCGAGGCCAATACCGACAAGCTCCTGGGCCTGTTCAACGATAGCGGCATCAAGGCCACCTTCTTTGTGCTGGGTTGGGTGGCGGAGCGCTATCCGGCGTTGGTGCGATCCATCGCCGCCCAGGGACATGAGATCGCCTGTCACGGTTACTCCCACCGTCTGGTGTATGACCAGACGCCCGCGGAGTTTCGTGCGGAGACGGACCGCTCTAAACAGGTGCTGGAGGACCTGGTCCAGACCCCGGTCCTGGGGTATCGCGCCGCCAGCTATTCAATAACCATGAAATCACTGTGGGCACTCGACATCCTGGTAGAGCTTGGGTTTGGCTACGACTCCAGCATTTTCCCCGTGAGACACGACCGCTACGGGATCCCGGGAGGGTCGCGCGCGCCGTATCGGCTGCGTACACCGTCCGGAAAGTCGCTGGTCGAGTTTCCCCTCACCACGGTGGAGCTGGCGCGCTATCGCCTGCCCGTTTCCGGTGGGGGGTATTTCCGGCTATTTCCCTATTTCCTGACCAGGATGGCCCTGGACAGCGTCAATCGGCGGGAACAGCGGCCCTTTATCTTCTATTTGCATCCCTGGGAAGTGGATCCGGACCAACCGCGGGTCAAAACCGGCTGGTTGTCCCGCTTCCGCCATTACAACAACCTGGAGCGTTGCGAGCCGCGCCTGCGCCAGCTCATGGCGGACTTTGAATTCGGTACGGTGGCCGAGGTATTGCGAGGGCTCGGACTCGGCGCGGAGCCGGCCCGTGGTTGAGCGTTTCGATGTCAGGCACCTGCTACCGGCCGTATGGGTGGGTTCGTTGCTGATAGTGGTTCTGGTGAGCCTGTGGCCGGAAGGCACCCAGGCGGACGCGGCCATCGGCGCGATCTGGTGGAATGTCGGCCATGTCCCGACCTATGCGGTGCTGACGATGCTCACCCTCCTGGTGGTGGCGCAGCGCTTCCCCCTGACCTCGGGGCGCCTGGCATGGCTGGCCGCGGGGCTGGCCCTGTTGGGCTTGCTGATGGAAGTGCTGCAGCCGTATTTTGGCCGCACCGCGGACATGGTGGATGCGCTCTATAACCTGATCGGTATTCTGCTGGCCCTGGGCGTCTTTTATCTCAGCCCGTGGTGGCAGGGTGTCCGCCGCCGTGCCGATTGATGCCCTTGGTTTCCCCCGCCGCCCCTATGTCTAGCCCGGTGCCTTATTCGATTCGACGTCTCGGTGACGGGGAGGAGGCCGCGTGGGACGCGTTTCTGGATACCCGGGGGGAGGCCACGTTGTATCATCGCGCCCGCTGGCGGCGATTGATCGAGACGCTGTTCGGCCATGAGGGCTGGTATCTTTACGCCGCCGGCGAGTCGGGCGAGATGTTGGGCATACTGCCCCTCATTCGTCTGCGCAGCCGCTTGTTCGGCGACTACCTGGTGTCGATGCCGTATGTGAATTATGGCGGCGCCATCGGCGTCAGTCCGGACATCGAGCAGGCCCTCATGCGCGCGGCCTGTGAGCAGGCGCAGCAGGCCGGGGTTGGGCACATTGAATTCCGCGATACGCTGCAGCGCCCGGCCGAATGGAGCGTACGTACCGACAAGTTAGTGATGGAATTGGCCTTGCCGACCTCGCCGGAGGCGCTGTGGGACGGGTTCACCCCGAAGCTGCGCGCCCAGATCCGTCGCCCGCAGCGTGAGCAGACCGAGGTGGCCCACGGCGGGGTGGAACTGTTGCCGGAATTCTATCGGGTGTTCGCCCGCAACATGCGCGATTTGGGGACGCCGGTATACGCCTATGAATTTTTCAGCGCGATCATGGCGGCCTTTCCCGGCGCTGCGCGTATTGTGCTGGTGCGGCATCAGCAGCGCCCGGTGGCGGCGGCCTTTTTGCTGGGCCATGGCGAGCGTCTGGAAATACCCTGGGCGTCATCCCTGCGCGAGTACAATCAGATGGGCGTGAACATGCTGCTTTATTGGGAGGCATTGCGTGGCGCGATTGAGGGTTCATACCGGATTTTTGACTTTGGTCGTTCGTCGGCCGACAGCGGAACCTACCGTTTCAAGAAACAATGGGGTGCGCAGCCACGACAGCTCTACTGGCATTATTGGCTGGCCGATGGCCAGGGGATGCCCCAGCTCACGCCCAGCAGTCCCAAGTATCAATTGGCGATCCGCCTGTGGAAGCGGCTGCCGGTTTTTGTGGCCAACCGCTTGGGTCCGTACATTGTCAAGAACCTGCCTTAGCCGGAGCCGCGTGTTGCACGGAGGGTGTGGCGCCACCCCCGTGGTCCGCTGTGGACGATGGCGCCAGGTCCGCCGCCCTGTGGGCCCGCAGAGTCGCGCACCGCGGCGTACACAGTCCGGATCCCGGATCGCTGCATGTTGAAACCGGCCTTAAAGCGCTCCTTACGCGTCCTGCTGGCTACCCTAGGCAGGCAAAACCGCACCCCACGGCGGCCCGCCTTGTTGATCCTGATGTACCACCGGATCCTGCCGCCGGACCATGCGGAAATGCCGATTATTCAGCCGGGCATGGTGGTGTATCCGCAGACCTTTAACATGCACCTGCGGGTCGTGCGCGAGCGCTTCGAGGTGGTGCACCTGGAGGACTGGCTGGCGCGGCGCGCGCGCGGCCAGCCGCTGCCGAAAAAAGCCTGCGCCATCACCTTCGACGACGGTTGGCGCGACAACTATGATTATGCCTTTCCGGTGCTGCGGGCCAACCGGATGCCGGCCACGATATTTCTGGTCTCCGATATGGTCGGGACGCCGGATACCTTCTGGCCGGAGCGCCTGGCGCGCCTGCTGTGGAATCGTGGCCGCGGCCAGTCGCCCGCCATCTGGGCGCTGGGCGAGTTCGACTGGCTGCGGACGTTGGGCGTTTCCTACCCGTTTGGGCAGCGCCCGCCGACGCGCAGCGAGATCGACGCGATTATCCAACAGTGCAAACGCTACAGCGAGGCGGAGATCAATCAAAAGCTGCGCGCCATGGCGCCGCATGTCGCACCGGAAGAGGGCGCGGTGGCGCCGGATATACTGGATTGGCGCCAGGTCAACGAAATGGCCGCGAGTGGTCTGATACGTTTCGGCTCGCACACCCGGCATCACGTGCGCCTGGGTGATGCGCTGGACTCATCCCTGCTGCTGGATGAGGTGCGAACCTCCCGAGAGATCATCGAAAAACACACGGATCGCAGCGCTGAGCTGTTCTGTTATCCCAACGGCGACTATACACCGGGGGTTAAGCGCGTGGTTCAGGATTACTACCAGGCGGCGTGTACCACCCAGAAAGGCTGGAACGATCTCGCTGCCGATCCCTATGCACTTAAGCGCGTGGGTGTGCACCAGGATGTGGCGTTCGACGAGACATCGTTTCTCGCCAAATTGTCTGGTTGGATTTAAACATCGCGCTGGGTTTGTAGGGTGGGCATTGCCCACCAGCAGGTGCACGTCGTAGCCGCGTTTGGTGGGCGATGCCTCACCCTACGCTGGTGATAGCCGACTGTCGCGACGATCAAAGTGTGGCGTAAAGATTCTGGTAGGCGTTGATCATCGCGTGCATGCTGAACTTGGCAATAACGGTAGCGCGTGCCCTGTGCGCCAGTTGTTGGCGTAACGCCGCGTCCGTGGCGATGGATTCCAGTGCCACGGCGATTTGCGCCGGCGAGGCCGGATCCACCAACAGACCGTCCTCGCGGTCTGTCACGATTTCCTCCGGGCCGCCGCTGCGGGTAACCACCACGGGCAGCCCACAGGCCATCGCCTCGATGGTGGAGATGGAGAAGCCTTCGCTGGTGGAGCTCAACAGAAATACATCGAAGTTGTTAAGCACCTGCGCGACATCCGCGCGAAAACCGAGAAAGAACACGTGCTGAGTGAGCCCCAGGCGTTCGCGTAGTTGCAGCAACTCCTCGTAGAGACGGCCGCGGGCGTCGCCGGCGATGAGAAATTTATAGTGCGGCGATTGACCGACGAGTTGCGCCGCGGCATGTAGCAGCACGTCATAGCCCTTAGGCCGGCGTATATTGCCCATGGAACCAATGACGATATCGTTGTCCGCGAGCCCCAGTTGTTTTCGGATGGTCCGGTCGGGCTGCGGCTGGAAGTCATCGGTGTTGACGCCATTGTATATCACGCACGCCTTGTGCGTGGCCGCCATCCCGCTTTTTAAAATGGTGGCACGCAGCGAGTCTGAAACATAGACCACACGGGCGGAACCGCGGTTGAGGATGCGGAATTTGGTGCGCAGCAGCCTGCTGGACGGGTTGACGTCGACCGCGCCATGAAAGACCGAGATCACCGGCACGCGGCATATCAGGCCGGCGAGGCTGCAGTACACATTCGATCCGAACAAGTGTGACTGGATAATGTCGATCTTGTACTTGCGTACGATGCGCACGAGTTGATAGAGGTAGCGCAGATTGAACGATCCGCGGGCATCGGCGAATAACGGTTCCAGTCCCGATTTGCGCAATTGCCCGGCGACCCAGCCTTCGGATTTTATGACGGCATAGGAGCGATAGCGGGTGGGGTCGAGGTGCGTCGCCAGCCCCAGAAAAACGGTTTCCGCACCGCCGGGTCCGCTGGTATCGATGGCGTGGAGTATGTTTTTCATTGCGGCGCCTTAGTGCGGCAGTTGGCCGCAGTACGCGCGTAATTCAAACAGGAACGGGCCGAGGTCATCCAGGCGATTCACCTCGTAGCGTGTACGGCGCGGAAACGGCAGGCAAAACCGTCCGATGGCGCGGAGTTTTTCGCCCAGACCGACTTTGCTGCGGGACGCCTTCAGCTTCAGATAGAGGTGGTCCAGGTCACCCAACAGCCAGCGGCTTCTGATGCCGGTTGGGTATGTCTCGATAGGCTCGATGCCCTCACCGTGTGCAACGCGGTACAGCAGGTAAGGAAAATCGACGCCCGCGTCGATGGCCAGCTGCAACGAGCCCCAGAAGCGCCCGTTGATTTCCATCAAGTAGGGTGTTCCATCCTGGGAGACTTTGAACTCGACCATGGCCACGCCATGCCACTTTAGGGGCGTCAGCAGTGCCTCGGCGATCTGACGCATGCGCGGGGATACCGGCGCGCTTTCGCTCAGTACGCTGACGCCGCCTTCCGGTGGTTTTTCGCGCAGGCGTTTATGCGCAAAAAAGACCACTGGCCGGCCCTGGTCGTACAAGGCAAAAATTCCCTGGCCCTGGCCGTGTATGTATTCCTGTATGAGGAAGGGGCTGTGTTGCAGCCAGGCATGGGTGCTGACGATACGCTGCAGCTCTTCGCGTGTCTGGGCGATTTTAACCGACGTGCTTATCCAATGCCCCTCGGCCAATATGCGCGAGCGTGCCGGTTTGATCACCGCTGGAAATGAAAGATCCTCGGGTAAGTCGGAGGACGTGCTGCCGGCAGCGATAAAATACGTCGCCGGCATGGGCAGTCCGAGTTTCTGCGCGATCTGAAAGAGGCGGTATTTGTCGGTAACCGTGTCGTAGGTCTCGAAGTCCGGCGCGGCGATACGCACACCCTGGAGCTGCGCCCGGTGTTTCAGCACCAGCGCCGTGGTGACATCCGTCATGGGAAACAGGGTATCGATGCGGTGCTGGGTGATTATTCCGGAGAGGGCGCTGACAAAGGCAGCCGGTGCATCATACGGGGAAGGGTAAACGATGCTGGCCGCACTGTACTTCGAGGAGCCGGCAAGTGTCCGGCGGGTCGCATCGCCGGTCACGACGCTGATTCCTTTTTTTCCCAAGGCGCGGGTCGCGGCGAGTGCACTTCTCTGATTGGCATCGAGGACTAATATTTTATACATCCCTACCCCTGAGGATCATGCCAATAGCGAGGTCAGCGGCAGACGTGCGCATGATACCTAGGCCGCTACGTGGATACAATAGGCGAATCACCCGATCCGGCGTTGATTGCAGTCAGTTGCGAGGTGTTGGGGGTGCATGCCTGCCCCGTGCGATTCCCGCGTCCACCGCCGATCTGAGTTTTTCATATTGCTGTTCAAACTCCGCTCTGCGTTGAGCCGCAACTCTTGCAATCTCTGCGGTCAGCTGTGTCCTGTTGGAGATGGCATGGCGTAGGGAATGCACAATGTGTTGTGGCGTGTGGTCGGTGTAGATCGCGGCCTTGCCAAAATAGTGTCGCAGTGCCCCGGTGTCCGACAGGATCATCGGAACGCCGACGGCAAGCGCCTCATAGGCGCCGCATTGCAGGCAATCCTCCTCGGTGGTGAACGCCAACAGGCAGTCTGCATTGCCGATCAGCTTATGATACTCATCGTCGTCCAGGTAGCCGGTAAAAATGAGGTTGTGCGGCTTGTCTGGCGGTATGTGAAAGTCTTGCGGGATCCTTCCGGTCCAGTAGATTTTTTCAGAGGGATCCAACGCCGCGGCTACGTCAAAAAT
>JAYSOL010000174.1:0-4124 GCA_043723045.1 Gammaproteobacteria bacterium
CCTTCGTGCGACGCGATCAGCGGTTCGATCATGTTATAGCTCCCGGTGACGAGGGGATCGTTTTTCGCATGAACGCTTGATATTAACAAGTATCGGGACAGGGGCATATTCGCTGCCGCCCGTCGGCGATCGGCGGATCGGCCAGCAAAAACATGATCTTAAATAGACGAGTTTGGGGCACTGGTTTATAGGCAGCGCTACCTGAATAATTTGTCTTGCGTCAAGTGGTTTATTCACAAACGTTTGGAGGCAAGCCTCTGTTCGTTTAATGGCGCCATAAAACCGTCACAAAACACTGAGATTGTTGTGTATCTATATGTTTAATAAAGAAATTTATCTCTGTTTACAAAATAATCAATCTAACACAAACACTCCAATTCAGGTGGAAACAGCTGCCCGCCAGGATTTCATCAACACACTTATCCACAGATATTGTGCATAACCGCGATTTATTGTTTTCACAAGGGGTTAGCCAACAATGTGATGGACTACATGAACTGTGGAGCGGATGTGTTTCACGCAGCGGGATAGGCTGTTCTCGGGGTTGCCCCCGGGGTTGCCCCGGTGTGATAGATTTCGCGCATGTCCGCTAGCCCACCTATTATTATCCAGGTCGCTGTTCCCTCGCCGTTACGTCGCCGCTTCGACTACCTCCCGCCGAAAACCGGCCCCGTCCCCCAACCGGGCGCGCGGGTGCGGGTACCCTTTGGCCGCCGCGAGGTGGTGGGTGTGGTGCTGCAGGTGGGTCAACACAGTGATTGGCCCCTGGCGCGACTCAAGCCCGTGTCCGCTGTGCTGGACGGGGAGCCGATCATTCCAGATGATTTGCTCAGTTTTTTGTTGTGGGCGGCGGACTACTACCACCACCCGGTGGGGGAGGTGATTCATACTACCCTGCCGGTGCTGTTGCGTCGCGGGCAGGCGCCGGAATCGGAAGCGGGCTTGGCCGTATGGCAGCTGACGGACAGCGGACGACAGCAGTCGCCGGACACCCTGAAGCGCGCCGTAGCCCAGCGACGCCTGCTTCAGGCCCTGTTCGGGGCCCCGGGTGGCCTGGACGCGGACCAGCTCGCCGCCGTGACGCCCGCATGGCGCGCGCCGCTGCGCGCCATGGAGAAAAAAGGCTGGGCCGCCAGGTCGCGGCGCGATTGTTTGTTGCCCGCCACCGGCAGCGACGACGCCCTGCCACTCTTAAACCCGGCGCAGCAATCCGCGGTAGCGGCCATTCTCGCGTCTCTCGGCGGCTACCAGGGGTTTCTGTTGCACGGCATCACCGGCAGCGGCAAGACCGAGGTCTATCTCCACGCCATCGACCAGGTCCGTGCGGAGGGTGGTCAGGCCCTGATCCTGGTGCCGGAGATCGGCTTGACGCCGCAACTGCTGGGGCGATTCCAGCGCCGTTTCCCCGTGACCATCGCCGTGTTGCATTCGGGTATGAACGACAGCGAGCGCCTGTGCGCCTGGGGTATGGCGCGTTCCGGCAAGGCGGCCATCGTCATCGGCACGCGCTCGGCGGTGTTTACCCCCATGCCGGCGCTGCGGCTCATCGTGGTGGATGAAGAGCACGATGGTTCGTACAAACAGCAAGACGGTTTTCGTTATTCCGCCCGGGACCTGGCGGTGGTGCGCGCCAGTCGCGAGGGCGTGCCGGTGGTGCTGGGGTCGGCAACGCCGTCCCTGGAAAGCCTGAACAATGCCCGGCAGGGCCGCTATCGCGTATTAGAGTTGCCGGACCGTACCGGCTGCGCGGTGCTGCCACGTGTCGGCCTGCTGGATCTGCGTAAACTGTCCCTGCACGACGGTCTGTCACCGCCCTTGGTCGATGCCCTGCGTGGGCGGCTGGCTCGACATGAGCAAAGCCTGATATTCATCAACCGCCGGGGCTTCGCGCCGGTGTGGATGTGCCACGACTGCGGCTGGCTCGCGCCGTGTTCGCGTTGCGATGCGCGCATGACCCTGCACAAGCGCCATCAGCGCCTGCGTTGTCATCATTGCGGCAGCGAGGCCGCGGTACCGCAAACGTGTCCGGCCTGTGCCTCGGGCAATCTGCACGGTTTGGGGGAGGGAACCGAGCGTGTTGAGGAAGCGTTGCAAAAAATGTTTCCCGCCGCGCGTATCGAACGGGTGGACCGCGACAGCACCCGGCGCAAGGGCGCCCTGGAGGACAAGCTGCGCCGGATACATGCCGGGGAAGCGGACATCCTGGTGGGTACGCAGATGCTCGCCAAGGGCCATGATTTCCCCAACCTCACCCTGGTCGGTGTGCTGAATGCGGATCAGGGATTATTCGGTGTGGATTTCCGTTCCGGCGAGCAGTTGTTCCAGCGCATCGTGCAGGTGGCCGGCCGCGCCGGCCGCGCCGACAAACCAGGCGAGGTGTTGATCCAGACCTACCACCCGGACAACCCGGTGTTTTCCGCGCTGCAGCAGCACGACTATCAGGGTTATGCGCAGTACGTCCTGGAAGAGCGCCAGCAGGCGCAATTCCCGCCGTTCTCCCATTTCGCCCTGCTGCGCGCCGAATCCCCCAATGCCGGCATCGCCCTGGGTTTTGTACAGCAAGCGCGCTGCCTGGGAGAAACGCTGACTATCAACGGCCAGATCATGTTGGGCGAACCATTGGCGTCACCCATGGAAAAACGTGCTGGGCGCTATCGCGCCCAACTGCTGGTCATGGCGCCACAGCGTGGCGCGCTGCACAATTTTCTGTCCCGCTGGTTGGGACTTCTGGAAGACGAGCCAGTGGGCCGTAAGGTGCGCTGGTCCCTGGATGTGGATCCATTGGATATGTACTGATCGCCGCCGCGGCGATCAGTCTTGGCCTCAGCCCGTGGCAAATACGATGGCGTCGCTTTGCGTGGCCCCGGCGTTGGTCAAGACATACGGCAGTGGAAAATTCTTCCGGTATTCCTCCGGCAGTCCAAACAGAGTCTGTTTGAAGGAGTCGGGGGAGAACAGCATGGGGATGATGTTGTTGTAGGGCGTGGCCTTGTCGGTCAGGCTGATCACGTCGTCCGTGGATTGCAGATAGCCGAGATCGACCAAGGCGGCGATCAGGTCTTGGTAAACCGTGCGGATGTCGACGCCGTATTTTTTCAGGATGTGCCGGGTATCGACGCGGGTAAAGCGCAGTTGACTGACCACCTCGCGCGCCAGCTCCATCTCGGCGGTGAGGGCCTCGGATTCCATGATAGGCAGGTTGCCGGCGTCGATGTTGGCGTAGTAATTCTTCATCGATAGCTGGTTCTGGTAGAGCACACGCGGCGCGTAGCCCATGGCGGACATGCCGAGGGCGATCAGTGGCAGGTTTTCCCAACGACGCAGTTGGTGTTGATAGGATGCCTTGGCCGGCTTGAGGAAAATGTTCTGCAGCACCGGCTGAAAGCCACGTTCCGCCAGAAACTGCTGGGCGCCTCTGAATAGGGCCACCTTTTTATCGAACAGCTCGTCTTTGCCCGGTTCGTAGCGCACCCGATCGGTATTGCAGCGCTGTCCGTCGAGGGAGTAAATGGAGACGCACGGCACGCCGATGGAAATGAATCGGGATAGGGTCTCGATCAGGGCGCTGTCGGGCTCACCTTCGAAGCCATACATGGTGTCGATGTTCACGTTGCCGATGACCTCGACAGCGGTTTGCATTTCCTCCACCGCCTCGTGCACTGAATAATTCCGGTTGAGGCTGGCGAGTAGTTGGGTGTCGAGGGTCTGGATACCATAACTCAGGCGGTTTACCCCGAGCTGTTTCAGCAGCAGGACCTTGTCGCGCGGCAGCGTACCCGGCGCCGACTCGATGGTGATTTCCGCCTCGCGTGCCAGGCGGAAATGCCGGCGGATACCGTCAAACAGCATCTCCAGCAAATGGTTGTCGAGGGACGTGGGTGTGCCGCCACCGATATACAGCGATTCACATTCCTGGCCGGCAAACTGCTCGGCATACATGGCCATTTCGCGCACCAGGTAGCGTACATAGGTTTCTTTCTCCCCGGTGCGTTGTCCGGGAATCACCGGGTAGTAACAAAATTTGCACAGAGTGGCGCAGAACGGGATGTGCAGGTAGGCGCTGTAACGGCCGGGAACGGCGGACGGGTGTTTGAAGAGTTCGTCGACGGCCAGGGAGCCGCGGG
>JAYSOL010000175.1:0-2830 GCA_043723045.1 Gammaproteobacteria bacterium
CTCATGCACTGTACCTCGCTATGTGGGTGTGTCTTGGGTTATGAAAAGCGCTATTGTTGCGCGTTAATAGTATAGACGGTCACTCGCGCCTTGCAGTCCCCGGTCTCGCGGGCTCACAATCTGCCGCTGACCTTAATATCTAAATATTGGTTGACCAGGGAGACGGATAGATCCTGCGGGATCACGTCGACACACAACACCCCGCCGGACTTGAGCCCGTCCACCGCCTGTTCCCGTTGCTGCAGGTAGTCGCGGGTGGCGGCGTGCCGCAGTGCCTGATCGAAATCCGTGACTGACTTCTCCAGCTCCACATCCAGTGCCTGTTCGCGCATGCTGGCCACCAGCACCAGGTGCTTCTGGCGCAACAGACTGATGGCCGGCAGCAGATCGGCATTGTCCTCGTCGCGCAGGTTGGTGATGAGCACCACCAGGGCGCGCTTTTTTTGGCGTAACAACAGGCGCGTCGCGGCGGCGGCGTAGTCCGGTGCCTGGGACGTCGGCTGGATATCATAGAGGGTGTTAAACAAATGATTGATACGGCGGATGCCCTTGATGGGATGCAGCCAGCGCTCGTCGCCACTGAAACTGCCGAAGCCGACGGCATCGCCCTGGCGCAGGGCGACATAGGCCACGAGCAGCACCGCATTCAGGCTGTGATCGAAATGCGATAACGCGCCGTCCCGCGCCAGCATGCGGTGTCCGCAATCGAGGAGGAAAACGATATCCTGACCGCGCTCCTCCTGGTATTCCCGCGAAATCAGTTTGCGCAACCGGGCACTGGCCTTCCAATCCACCTGGCGCAAGGCATCGCCCTGGCGGAATTCGCGCAGCTGATGAAAATTCTGCCCCTCGCCGCGCCGCCGCTGTTTGTGGATGCCCATCTGACCCAGGCGGTGATCCGCCGCCAGCAGGGTGAATTTGGCGACGGCGGCGAAATTCGGATAAACCCGGATGGATTCGGACAACGGCAGGTACCGATTGCGCAGCCACAGGCCCAAGGGGGAGCACACGCGCAACTGCAGGCCCGGGAACCACACCTCGCCACGCTCCACCGGACGTACGCGATAGGCGACCTGCACGAACTGACCCGGCGGTAGGGCGACGGTCTGCGGCAGACCGCTCACCTGCATCGCCAAGGGGTGGTGATCGTACACCGAGACCATCAAGGTATGCGCGCCACCGTGGCGTAGCCGCAGACTCACCGTCGCGCTCACCCCCAGGGCCAGGGAACCGGGCAGGTGCCGCTGCGCCTCGGGTGCGGGCCGGCGCCACGCCATGCTGCCATCCACCAGCGCCATGCTTGCGATCAGCGCCAGTGCCCCCCACCATAGCGGTGCTGCCAGCGGATAGAACGCCGGCGCCAGGCCGGCGGCGGCGAGCAGGGCTATCAGTAGCAGCAGACGGGGCGTAGGAATCATTGGGGGATCATCGTGGGATCATCGACGCGGTGCGTCCACTTTATCCAATAGCGCACGCAGGACCTGGTCGGCATCGTGCCCCTCCAGCTCCAGCTCCGGCGACAAAATAATACGATGACGCAACGCCGGCAACGCCACGGCTTTAATGTCGTCGGGCGAGACAAAATCCCGTCCACCCAAGAGCGCGGCGGCGCGCGCCGCGCGGATCAGGGAGATGCCGCCGCGTGGTCCCGCGCCGACACCGATGCCGGTCCAGGCGCGCGTGGCGCGCACGATGCGCACCGCATAATCGTTGACCTGCCGGTCCACCCGCAGACTGGCCGCGATGCGTTGCATGCTGGAGATGTTTTCCGGTTTGGCGATGGTCGCCACCTGGCTCACGTCCAGTCCGTCCCCCACGCGCCCGCCCGTCACCTGCGCCACCAACGCCTGCTCCTCGGCCTCGCTCGGGTATTCGATGAGTATCTTCAGCAGGAAGCGGTCGAGCTGTGCCTCCGGCAGGGGATAGGTGCCCTCCTGCTCCAGGGGGTTTTGTGTCGCCAGGGTCATGAAGGGTCGCGGCACTTCCAGGGCCTTGCCTTCCAACGTCACCTGGTATTCCTGCATCACCTCGAGCAAGGCCGACTGGGTCTTGGCCGGGGCACGGTTGATTTCGTCCGCCAGCAGCAGGTTGGTGAAGATGGGGCCCTTGCGCAGGGTGAACTGGGAATTCTTCATGTCGTAGATGACATGGCCGGTAACGTCTGTCGGCATCAGATCCGGCGTAAATTGAATACGACTGAAATGACCATCGAAGCAACGCGCCAGGGCCCGCACCAGCAGGGTCTTGCCCAGTCCCGGCACACCCTCGATCAGCACGTGGCCGGCGGCGAACAGACTGATCAACACCTGGTCGATCACCGTCTTCTGGCCGATCATCACTTTGGAGATCTCCGCATGCAGCCGGGCCGCAAGCCGGTGTGCCTGACTCAGTTGTTCGTCCGTCGGCCGGGTGGCGGGAACGGCGGTGTCGCCGGGCAAAGCGTCATTGGGGTTCATAGTTTTTTCCTGATGGTTTCCAGCTTGCGAATGACTTGAAAGAAATCCTGACGTCGGTGGGCGGCAGCCGTGTACAACAGGGCACGCAGTTCCTCTGCATCCCGCCCGCTTAAGGACGCAAGATGCCCGATCTTTTCCTCGTCCGACATGCCTACCCAGGCCGGATGGCGGCGCGCGGCGGTCGCCGCCAATTCATCGCGCACCGACTCGAGCAGCCGCTCCTGTTTCCGATGTTGCCAGAGGAAACGGCCCGCCGCCTCGATGTGTTCCAGGATGCGGCGGCGCGCCGCTGCCGGCTCCGTCACCAGCGGACCGAAGCGCACGCTACGCGACCAGAGCCAGAGAAGCAGGAACAGGCAGGCGGCCGTGACCGT
>JAYSOL010000176.1:0-3089 GCA_043723045.1 Gammaproteobacteria bacterium
CGCGCCCGCAAGGATACGCCCGAAGCCTGAGTGGGGCGAAAAAACCGATAACCGGAGTGAACCGTTTGCAGGGGAATGCCGATTTACAATTATTCCTAAGCAAGGGACTACAGCCGCCCTGAAACCTTGGTGGCAGGAGTTGCACTGCGGGACTGTTCGTCTATCTCAACCAGCCGTCGTCCGATCTCGGGATCAGTAGTGAACCGTTTGTGCCCATGTTTCGACATACGGCACGTGGTCGTAACCGGATACATCAGCGCTGGGCTGATTCCGAACCTGCTGGTTGGTTAAGGAGTAATTCATGAAATACGTACTGCAAAAAGCGTTCGCACTGGCCGCCTTGTTATGTATGTGCGTTTCGCCGGTCTTGGCCATGACCCTTGCCGAGGTCGAGACAGAATGCAAAAAGATGAATGGACATCTCGTAGTGAACATGGTCCCGAGCGGAGTCCGCTATGAATGTGTGGTCGGAAAAACGGCGGTCTTTTCGGGGATGACGACTGACGCCAAAACACCTCTGGCAACACCCACTCCAGTCGTGCCCAGGGCTGGTCTAATTACCGGTCCTCAAGCAACACCACAAACGACACCTCAAGCAATACCCGCTCCTGTCGTGCCCAGGACTGGTTTTATTACGGCACCGACCCCGGTCATACCGGCGCAACCCGCCGCGAAGTCGCCTGCGCCAGCGATGACAACCATCCCGGCGCAGGTCGGGTTCAACAGCAGCAACGAAGCCCTCGCGCAGGAGATGAAGAACGCCGGTCGCGACGCCCCGGTGGTGGCGGCCGCGCTGAAGGCGCGTGGTGCATCCGCCCCGGATACCGCGCAAATCCTTAAGAAAGTGTTCAATCTCACCGACGCCGGCGCGAACGCCACGGTGCTCAAGGCGGCGGGGTTTTCCGGGCAACAGATCGGCGATGCGTTGAAAAAGGTATTCGGACTATCGGCTGCGATGGTGGGAAACCACCTGAAGGCGCTCGGCAACTCGCAGACCGGACAGACCGACATAGGTCGCAAAGGCACCATTGTCACGCCGGACTTTTGTACGATAGTCCCGCTCAAGGTGTCAGGCGCGATCCGGATCGACAACTGTGCGCCACCCGCGAGCGCCATCAACGTCAAAATCACCAGAAAGCCTTCCAGATGCGCCACGTCCTTGCCGTCTTCGATCACGGTCAATGCGGTCGCGGCAGGCGGGGTTTATATCTATAACATAGATCAGAAGCAGGCCGCCGCAGGCCAATACTCGATCGAGGCGGCGTTCGCCGAAAGAGCCACCTGCGGTGCGAGCGGAACATGGCATTCTAACCAAAGCCTCCCTGGCTTTGAGCTTAGCACGGGTAATTTTGCGCTTAGCGCGGCAGGCGCAACACCGGCGATACACCAGTTTTACTACGTCGCACCGACCGCCGTGCTCCATATTCCCGTAACGCGGATGGCAAGTTATCTCCAATCTGTGTTTGGGACCATCACGATGCGGCTCAACAATCATGGCCCCAGGAGCGGCAACGGATTCTACAAGCCGCAAGATTCATATGTCTCATATCTATCATTCGAAAACGGGATGCCAGTCGCCAAAAAGAAGTACTTCTCCATCCCGGAAAAGCGTATCGACCTCGATGCCGGTTGGTATTCGCCTGATTTTGGTGATGTATTGATCTATCTAAGCGATATCAATTCAATTCCCGCAATTGTCCAACACGATGGCGGCGGGTCCTTCCGGTTGGAGTATGCCTTTGAAGATAGCGGTCCGGAGATTAAGGGCTACTACATAAACGAGAACACCGGGGCCAATGATTCCCTCGTGCCCGACGCCAACATTAGCGGGTTTAAGGTCGTTGCACGGCTTTCGCTCACAGCCGTTAACGGGTTGATCGGCTACCAGGTCAACCGCACCTTAGTGGAAGGTAACATGGAAGATACCGGCATTTGCAATAATGTTAAAATCCTCGGTGTCAGTTTCGATCTTTGTGACCCGATAAGTCAGCATTGGGGTGAAATCCAATTTGACTTAGGCACTAAATACCGGGATGGACTCAATGCAGGCCTGCCGGATTTCAGTCGCGGATTTACCGCCTTATTCGACCCGTCTTCCCCAGTGACGTGGGTAGACTCCGCCCATCGTTTTAAAGGCCTGGTCACGAAGGTGAGCATCGTGGGGAGCGACGTCGTGATTGATTATGCTGATACGGCACGTTGACACGGCGCTTCCAATTAAGCGTGTGCCGACTTGGGGTGGACTACCTCCAGGGCTATTGTATCGGCCTGCCCGAGATCATCGTTCCGCAAGATTGAAGGGAGCAGTGCCGGCAAGCCCCCGCGGATATGCCGCGCCCTCGGGGCCCTTTGCATACCCCACATCCTTTTTATCGCATCGGGGGCGCCATGTATCCGCCGTGTATCCAACCCGGGGTTACGGTTTCACCCGTGATGGGAGAGGAAACCTACATGGTGCGTATCTATCGCAAGGAGTCGCAGGCGGTGTCCGCGCGCCGCGCGGGGGACGCCAGCGCCAACCGGAGACGGAAAGGTGGTTGCCGCCGCCGGGCGCACGACAGCATCGCGCTCGCCGGCACAGTCGAGAACGTCGAGCACGGTGAACGACGGTACTTTCGTGGCATCGAGGAGCTGTGGGTCATTCTGGGCGCACCGCCTCAACCGGGGCCGGGGTGGCGTGCCGGCAAGGCCGCCACCGAAGACTGAGTGGAACGAGAATAAACCGATGATCCGAGTGAACCGTTTACAAGGTAATGCCGACATACAGCCGTCACGGGAGATTTGTTATAACGATCAATCCCTACCCGACTAGGAGGGTGTTATGAAATGGTCATCTTTGCGTCGCATTGCAACGGAGTCGATCGCACTGATCGTTTCCATCTCGCTGGTATTTCCCTATCCGGTGTTTGCCGCCGATCAAGTGGCGCCAAATTCCAAAAATATTCAGCACAAACTCAAGGTTATCTCGAAACCCGCTATTCCATTCGTAGCGTTCGAGATGAAAGAACCCGGCACCGACAAGCCGATAGCGGCCGACAAGATACTGACCCTGCCGGACGGGAAAACCATCAAGGCGGGCGAGTACTATG
>JAYSOL010000177.1:0-8596 GCA_043723045.1 Gammaproteobacteria bacterium
CTTCCAGCTTCACCGGGACAATCCGGGTCTTACCATCCACTTTGCGATGCACCTTGGTTCGATTGGACGCGGCAAACTCATTCACTCCGCCCGACTCCAATACCGCATCAAGCACCGTCATGCCCTGCCGGAAGGGCATGGACCGCGGCGTGCGCACCGCCCCGGTGACGCGGATGCGTGTCAGAAATTCATGACTCCGGAGTTCGGCAACGATGACCGCCACCTTCGGGTCACGGATGTAGTAGGTGAGTTTCTTTTCGATCTCACGACCAACTTCTTCCGGCAACATCCCGCCGACCTGTACATCCCCGATCAATGGTACCGATATTTTCCCGTCCGGACGAACCGGCACCGTCAACGACAGCTCAGGATTCCGCCAAACCGATATTTGCAGTCGATCGTCGACACCGATCCGATACACATCCGCGACTGAGCCGGCCTTGGCCTGATCGCTTGCCGGACGCACGACCGTCGGCTTCGAGCTACAAGCGACGAGCGATAACAGGGCCAGCATCACGACGGTCAAACGAAAACGAACCACATCGTCCCCCTTACATTATTTAAGAAGCACACAAAAAAAGTAACTCGTCATTGCGCTCGATGACCACCCGGATTCTCCGGACATCATCTCAGCCCTGTTGACGAGAAGCCATTCGATGCAACCACGCCGGATTTAATTAGATTCTTTAGAAAAAAATTGGCGTACTCAGCAAACGAACTGCCAGGCCTTACCCCGATTGAAAGACCTGCATTTGAATGATTATCTTACCAGCCGGACGCGCCAATCAACAGCTTTATCCGACGTATCGCATTGATCTTTCATTCTAAAGGAAGAGATAATGGGCGGACAAGGTCCGTGCACCAACCGCCGCCAATTGCCTGAACCTCGTTTTTATGCGTAACTCCGCGGCTGAACGGGGCCACGTTCCCCCTTGGGGTTACTTATCCGACCTTACAGCCTGGGCCAGGATAAAGATGTGACAAATATCACATATAACCGATTAATTTATAAGATGATATTCAATAATTGGGTACTTTACGATGAGAAACCTTTCCCCCAGAAGCCAGTGCGCCCGGGCTACTTAGAAATATGACAAACGACCTATACCGCTCGAGCTATCGGCATCTGGACATTGAGCCAGGAAGCTCCTGGCAGGAAGTACGCCGGGCCTACAAGCGTTCGGTGAAAAAATGGCATCCTGATCACTTTCACAACGATATCAAAACACAGTCGATCGCCGCGGAGAAAATCAAAGAGATCAACTGTGCCTTCGACCTGTTGTCGGAGCACTACCGAACACATGGGGCTCTGCCGCTGCCCGGCGCGCCGCCTGTCACAACGCCAGAGGCCGGGACCACCCAGCCGCGGGGGGTACATCGCGCATCCGAGCGACCTGTCGATCACGAAACAGTCGAACACAAAAACCAGCCACCGGCGGAACAGAAGAAACGCAGCGGCGTTATCACCCGGCTGGTCCTTGTGGCGCTCGTGGGTTGGTTTGGTTATACCCTGTGGCAAGCACCACCCGTGTCGCCGGAATCGTCCGCGCCGGCGTCCAGCGAACTACCGAGCGCAGCCAACCCGGTAATCGAAACGGCCAAGAACTCCGAAGCGGAGCCGGCGCAACCCAAACAATACATCACCTACGGTTCAACCGTCGGAGATGTCTACGCCATACAGGGAATACCGACAAAAACCACGGACAACATCTGGCACTACGGTAAATCAAAAGTCTATTTCAGCGGTGGAAAAGTCACGCACTGGGAGGACGATCCCACGAGCCCGCTCAAGGCCAGTGCGGACGTTGCCGTTGACCGCGCCATGGAGTCGGCCTTCGGCATTGGTTCAACCAAGGCCCAGGTGCGCACCATTCAAGGACAACCTTTAAGGGAGTGGCCCAATGTATGGGAGTATGGGACGTCCAAGGTTTACTTCGAGGGAGACCGCGTCAGCGGGTGGTATGACTCTGCACTCAATCCGCTACAGCTGCGCAAATAACTGCCCGGCATAACGCGGTCGGCCAGTTATCTTGCTTGTCATCCTTCCGGATCAGCGGGCACCCTGTCCAAACAAAATTACTTGCATCGTCTGAAACAGGATAATGAGATCCAAAAACAGGCTGTGATTTTTCGTGTAATACAGATCGTACTGGAGTTTTTCGATGGCATCCTCCACCGACGCGCCATAGGGGTAACAGATCTGCGCCCAACCGGTGATACCCGGTTTGACGTTATGCCGGTAGGTGTAATAGGGAATTTGCTGTGTCAGCTGTTCGACAAAAAACGGTCTCTCCGGACGCGGACCGACAAAACTCATTTCCCCACGCAGCACATTCAATATCTGCGGTAGCTCATCGATCCGCACTTTGCGTATGAACGCACCGATGCGCGTCACCCGGCTGTCGTTCTGGCCGGCCCACTGCGGCGTACCGTTTTTTTCGGCATCCGTACACATGCTGCGGAACTTAAACACCATAAACGTCTTGCCACCCTGACCCACACGCTCCTGATGGTACAAAACCGGTCCTCTGGATTCCAAAGGGATCAACAGCGCGGTAATAAGCATCAATGGCAGGGTCAGAACCAGGAGCAGGCAGGACGCGCAGATATCGAACACACGCTTGGTGATGTCGCGCATCGAGCCCTGGGCGAACCCGTCGGAGAAAATGATCCAACTCGGGTTCAACGACTGTAGCTGGACGTGGCCGGTTTCACGTTCGAAAAAAGTGCTCAACTCCACCACCGGAATACCGTGAATCTTGCACTGCAGCACCTCGTCCACCGGCAGTCCGCCGCCGCGGCGATCCCTTACGCCGACAACGATTTCATCGATCTGATGCTTCTGTGCAATGGCGTAGATGGATTCCGTTTTGACGATGATCTTGGACTTATCGATAAAATGGTGTCCACCCTGCAACGGCAGGTAACCGACCACCTGAAAACCCTGCCGCCCGTTACCCTCCTGCTCAAGCGCGTTGACTTTGGCCGCGCGGGTACCGGCGCCCAGCACCAGTACGCGTCGTTTCATGCCCCTGTGGCCGGTCAGTTGGTTATACAACAGACGCGCCAACAAAATTCCAGAAAAGGCGATAACAAACGTCAGGCCAAACACGCCACGGCCGAGAAACAAACTGGGGATCGCGTAAAACACGATGGTCACCACAGCGAAACCGAAGATAAAACTCGCCACCAACCGGGCATACTGCCATGATTCCCGCGGAGAACTGCGCTGATACAAACCCATCGCCACCATCACGATGGCCATCACCAGCGTGAACGTCAGCGCCTTGGGATAGATGGGATAGACCGGACCGACGGACTGGATCGTGGCCAACAACTTGACCTCGTCGACACTTATACCCCAGAAGCGGAGCGCGACGGCGATATACATCGAGGCGCACAAAATCGACAGCTCAACCAGCCCCAGCACCAGCAACGACACAGGCAGATAGTGCCGGAAAACCCTGATCATGCACGTCCCCTCAAAACCACGGAAATAGAATTATGCACCGCCACTACCCTCCGACTTCGAACGACCTGCCTTGAAGCAATAAGCGATGCGCGTCGGCTGAACCGCTATGGCTTTCATCTATCTGTCCAGTTGGGCGATAGAGAACGCGCTGCCGATCTGCGTGATACAGGGGGAAAGAATTGCTTCAATCTGCTTCGCGTTTATAGTTAATGAGTTCACCTTGGCACGAAGAATGTCACGCCTCTGTCCAAAACGGTGTACATGCTTCACCGGTTGTCTGTTAGCGGCCATCGCCCGCATCTTGTCTGGGCTTAAACCTTGGGTCAGCGGGCGGATTTGCCAGGTTTTGGGCAGAGAGTACTTGGCAGGGCTCTAGCCAGCGAAAGCAGCCTATTCGCAATACCAGCGGTCCCCCCGCATCCCCCAACGCAGTTCGAATCTCTGCAAAACCGGTTTTTGGTCCGCCAAACCCTACTTGATGGAGTTTAACACTGGGCCGGCCTGCATCAAAGCACCGCACTACGCGGGTTGCAGGGTGCAGTTGCATGCAAAAAATGTGAATTGTACTGTACTATAGTGTGCTTGCGATCCACCCTGTCACTCGGCGACACCAGGCTGGCCTCAGCCGGTCGCCGGGCAGTCAGATCGATGCTGCTCTCCTCAATAATCAGGTGTAAATAGAATAGTGACCGATATGCAAAGTGACTGGGCAACGACGCTACGTACCAGCGGCGCGGTGATCGCAGACGATGAAGTGGCGCATTTTGGCGACCCCTTGCGAGAAAGCCGTGCCGCGGCCGAGGGCGATGTATGCGCCGATCTCTCACACCTCGGGCTCATCCGGGCTGAGGGTGCCGATACCGAGAACTTCCTGCAGGGTCAGCTAAGCAATGACGTGCGGCTCGTGACCGATGGGCGCAGCCAATTGAGCGCCCACTGCAATCCCAAGGGGCGGATGCTGGCCATCGCGCGCCTGTTCAAACGTGACAACGCCTATTTCCTGCAACTTCCTCTGGCGTTGCTGGAACCCACGCTCAAGCGCCTCAGCATGTTCGTGCTGCGCGCCAAGGTCAAACTGCAGGCGGAGCCGGAGCTGATTGGCCTGGGCCTTTCCGGACCCAACGCGGCAGCCCTCATGGAAAATGTCTGGGGACCCTTCGCCCACGAGGTCGATGCCTGCCGCACGCAAAACGGCATCACCGTCATCTGTCTTCCCGGTAAGTCACCGCGCTACGCGCTGCTCGGCAGCGTCGCCAGCCTGCAACCGGTGTGGCAACGCCTGACAAGCGCCGCCACACCGGTCGGTGCGCACGCCTGGCGCTGGCTCGACATCCAGGCCGGCCTGCCCACGGTGCTGCCCGGCACGGTCGAGGAGTTCGTACCACAAATGGCGAATCTGGAACTGGTAGGTGGCGTCAGCTTCAAGAAGGGCTGCTACCCCGGACAGGAGATCGTGGCGCGCATGCACTATCTCGGCCGCCTCAAACAACGCATGATCGGCGCCCACGTACAAAGCGCCACCTGCCCGCTGCCGGGGGCGCCCCTGTATGCGGCGGATTTCCCCGGCCAGTCCGCCGGTAAGGTGGTGGACGCGCAGCCGGCGCCATCCGGTGGTTATGATCTGCTGGCGGTGGTACAGACCAGCAGCATCGAGAAGGCCGATATCCATCTGGGCGACCCGCAAGGACCCGCACTGCAACTGACCGCATTGCCTTATCCCCTGCCCCTGGCCTAGGCGTTCGACCCTGGCGAACACGCTGCGCTATCTTCCCGCGAACTGAATCAGCGCCTTCCTAACCTTCACTGGCCTGCGGGCCAAGCACACGCAGAACCTCTTCGACCGTGGTCAGCCCCTGGTGGACCTTGTCGCGCGCATCCGCGATCAGCGGCTGGAAACCTTGCGCCTTCACCGCCTTGTCGATATCGAGGATGCTGGCGCCGGTGGCGATCATTTGCCGGATGGTATCGTTCGGGGTCAGCACCTCGTGCAGCGCGAGGCGCCCGGCGTAACCGTTGCCATGGCAATGCTCGCAACCGCGGCCGGCATGGGTGATGGTGGTCTGCGGGCTGAACAATGGCCCGAGCTTGTGCAAGAGCGCGGCTGGCGCGGGCTTCGGCTCGCGGCATTCAGGGCAGATGCGGCGCACCAGGCGCTGTGCGACGATCCCTTCCAGGGCCGTGGCCACCACATACGGCTTGAGGCCGAGATCGAACAGGCGGGCGATGGTCGCCACCGACGAATTGGTATGCAGGGTGGAGAACACCATGTGGCCGGTGAGGGCGGCATGGAAGGCGACCTCGGCGGTCTCGAAGTCGCGGATCTCGCCGAGCAGGATCACATCCGGGTCCTGGCGCAGGATGGCGCGCAGCACGGAGGAAAAACTGAGCCCGACCTTCTCGCGCACATACACCTGGCCGGCCATGTCCATGTAATACTCGACCGGGTCCTCGATGGTGACGTAGTTCTTGGTCGACGTGGCGTTGTGCTGCAGCAGCGAATACAGCGTGGTCGTCTTGCCGCTGCCGGTCGGGCCGGTCGCCAGAATGATCCCCTGCGGCTTGTCCATCATGATCTCCACCCGCGCCAGATTGGCGGGCGAAAAACCGAGCTCGGTGATGCTGTGCACCGTGGCATTGCGATCGAGGATACGCATCACCACCTTTTCGCCGTTGATCGTCGGCAGGGTGGAAATGCGCAGGTCGACGATGCGCAGCGGCGTCTTCACCGTGATGCGCCCGTCCTGCGGCCGGCGCCGCTCGGTGATGTCCATCTCCGCCATCACCTTGATGCGCGCCACCAGAGAATTGTGCAGGGTATGCGGAATCTGGATCTTGTCATTCAGCACGCCGTCGATGCGGTAACGCACGACCACGCTCTTGGCGCGCGGGTGGATGTGGATATCGCTGGCGCCGAGACGTATGGCCTCGAGGATGACGGCGTTGACCAGGCGCACGGCCGGCGGCTCTTCCGTGCCGCGCAGCAGCTCTTCCAGTGACTGCTGGTCGTCTTCATCCTCGATGACCACCTCGATGCCGTCGAGCGGGTCATTGCCGGAGAATGCCGCCTCCAGGTCCTCGAGGGAAGTGGATACATCGCCATAGACCTCGACGATCTTTTTGCGGATTTCCGCCAGGTCCGCCATCACCACCTGCAGTTCCAGCCCGGAGACGAAACGCAATTCATCGATCATGCCGGCATCGAGCGGGTCGGCCACCGCCAGCAACAGGCGGCGGCCATCGAGCCGGAGCGGGATGACGTTCTGGCGCTCGCAGAAGGTCTTGGGCACCAGCACCGCCACCACCGGGTCCACCTGGATTTCGGCCAGTGCCACCTCCTCCACCAGCAGTTCCTTGCGCAGGATGTCGCGGATGGTTTTCTCCGCCACCCATTCCTTCTCGATCAGCAGGTTGATGATTGGCACCTTGCGCGCCTGCTGCAGCTTGTGCAGCTCCTGCACCTGCTGGTTGTTGAGCAGATTGCGCTTGTGCAACATGATCGCCAGCTGGCTGCGGTTGGTGACGGCCAGGTGCGACAGGGCGCTTATTTCCTTCGACTTGTCGATGCTCTCCTTTTTCAGCGCCTCGTTCCTGCGGATGAGTTCGTATTGTTCCAGCGCCAGCGCCACGGTCACACGCAGGTCGTCGTCGTTCCAGGGCTTGAGGATGAATTTGTAGACCGCCCCTTCCTTGATGGCGCCCATCACCGCACCGGTATCGGCATGGCCGGTGAGCATGATGCGGATCATGTGCGGATAAATCTTCTTGGCGTGGCGCAGCAGATCGGCGCCGTTCATGCCCGGCATCATGTAGTCGGAGATCATGGCCTGGAATGGTTTTGTCTCCAGCAGCTTCACTGCCTCCTGGCCGTTGCCGGCGGTGACGATCTCGTAGTTCTCCTGGCGGAACACGCGCTGCAGGGCCTTGAGCACATTCGGCTCGTCGTCCACCAGCAGCAGCCGGTACGGCGCACGTTTCACCGCCTCGGGTTTATCCGGCTTGGGTTCCGGCGCACCGGTGAAGAGAGACGAATAGCCGGTCATGTGCGCGTCTCCTCCGTGGAAAGAGGCAGGATCACGGTGAACGTGGTGCCCATGCCGACCTGACTCTGCACCTCTATGCGTCCACCATGCGCCTGCACCACGTCGCGCGCCATGGTGAGCCCGAGGCCCGTGCCCTGGCCGACGTCACGCGTGGTGTAAAACGGCTCGAACATGCGCGTCTGGATGGATTCCGGAATACCCTTGCCCGTATCGCTGATGCGCACATGAATCTCGCGCCCGTCACTGGACGTGGCAATACGAATCTCGCCGCGCCCCGGGATGGCCTGCACGGCATTGAGCAGCATGCTCAGAAACACCTGGCCGAGACGCGCGGAATGACAGCGCAGCGCGGGTAGCTCTCCGAAGTCGTGGACCAGGGCTATGCGCATGCCGAACTCGCCGGCGGCGACGCGGCAGGTATTCTCGATCAAGGCATTGATGTCGACGTCAGTCTCCTCGGCACGATCGACACTGGAGAAATCCTTGAGCGCCGCAACAATGTTGGCCACGCGCACCACGCCATCGTTGCATTCACGCAGCAGTGCGCTGAAGTCCTCAAGCAGCTGATCCATTTGTTCGTGCTGCCAGGCTGAGCGTAGCAGCGCCGCGTCCTGCCCGGCGCTCAGCAGCGCGCCGAACCGGCCAACCTTCGCCACATAGCCATCCGCTGAGTTCAGGTTGCTCTTGATGAAGCCGAGCGGATTATTGATTTCGTGCGCCACACCGGCGGCAAGTTGGCCGACGGAGGCGAGTTTCTCCGCCTGGTAGAGCTGGCGCTGCGTAGACTCGATGGTCTGCACCTGCTCGGTCACCCGTTGCTCGAGGCTCGCCGCCAGCTGCCGGTAGCGCTCCTCCGAGGCCCGGAGTTGCGTATTCTTCTCCTGCAGCTCGGCATAGTCCTGCTGCACGGACTCCATCTGGATGGCGGCGGCCATGAAGTAGCGCGCCGCCGACTGCATCAGTATCTCCATCAGCACCACGGCCGCCGGCAGCCCCTCACGGTACACCGACTCGAGATAGCCGATGGGCTCGAGCTCGAACTTGAACGGCGCACGCCTCGCATCCGCACGCGGCGCGGTCCCAC
>JAYSOL010000178.1:0-5433 GCA_043723045.1 Gammaproteobacteria bacterium
GAGCAGCTGTTGTTTCCCGATGATGTGTTCGCCGCGGCCCTCGAAGTGAAATTCGAAGATGCGCGTCTCGACGATGGCGTCCACCGGGCACGATTCCTCGCAGAACCCGCAGAAGATGCATTTGGTCAGGTCGATGTCGTAACGCGTGGTGCGGCGCGTGCCGTCGGCGCGCTGTTCCGAGTCGATGGTGATGGCCACCGCCGGGCACACCGCCTCGCACAGCTTGCAGGCGATACAGCGCTCTTCGCCATTCGGGTAGCGCCGCAACGCATGCAGGCCGCGGAAGCGCGGCGACTGAGGTGTACGTTCGTCCGGGTATTGGATGGTTATTTTGCGCGCGAACAGATGCCGGCCGGTGAGCATCAGGCCCTTCCACAACTCGATCAGCAGAAAGCTGTTGAGATAACGCGTCATCGCATTCATGTCTTTATCCTTGGCCCTCAATGAAACACATGGCCATACGGCGTCAGGAACATGGCGCCACCCATCAGCGCTATCCATACCAGGGTGACGGGTATCAGCACCTTCCAGCCCAGGCGCATGATCTGATCGTAACGGTAACGCGGAAAAGTGGCGCGAAACCAGAGAAACATGAACAGCATCACACTGATCTTGATAAACAGCCAGCCGAGGCCGGGTATCCAGGTGAAGGGCGCCACGTTGAACGGCGCCATCCAGCCGCCCAGAAACATGATGCTGGTCAGGGCGGCGATCAGAATCATGTTGGCGTATTCCGCGAGGAAGAACACCGCGAACGCCATGCCGGAGTATTCCACATGAAAACCGGCGACGATCTCGGACTCGCCTTCCGCCACGTCGAAGGGCGAACGATTGGTCTCGGCCACGCCGGAGATGAAATAGACAAAAAACAGCGGCAGCAGCGGCCACAGGTACCAGTCCGTGATATTGCCCCCCTGGTGCAGCACGATTTCCCGCAGGTTCAGGCTGCCGGCGGCCATGAGCACACCGACCAGGGCAAACCCCATGGCGATTTCGTAGGCCACGATCTGCGCGGCGGAGCGCATCGCCCCGAGAAACGCGTATTTCGAATTAGAGGCCCAGCCGGCGATGATCACGCCATACACACCCACCGACGTCAGCGCCAATACATACAGCAGACTGGCATCGATGTTCGCCAGCACCAGGGTGTCGGTGAAGGGGATCACCGCCCACGCCGCCAGCGATGGTGCTATGGCCAGCACCGGCGCCAACAGAAACAGAAATTTATTCGCCTTGGTCGGGAGGATGATCTCCTTGAGCAACAACTTCGCCGCGTCGGCGATCGGCTGCAGCCAGCCGCGCGGACCGACGCGGTTGGGGCCGATGCGCACCTGCATGTAGCCGATGATCTTGCGCTCGGCGAACGTCAGATAGGCGACTGCGGTGAACAGCGGCAGCAGTATCAGCGCGATCTTGCCCAGGTTGAGGAGCAATACCTGCAGCCAAAAGGGAAACCACGCCCAGACGGCGACGGCGGTAGTCAGGATGACATTGTTCATACCGCGGCCCCCACCACGTGCGCCGTGCCCTGCCCGCCGAGGTCGGCGGTTTCCGGGTAGCCCGCTGCCACCAGCACGCAGCCGTCGGGTACGCGCTTGTCGATCAGCAGCGCGAGCTCGGCCTGGCCGCCGCCGAGCTGCACCTGCACCTTGGCGACGCCGATCAGGCCCAGCCGGGATGCCTGCGCGGCGTTCATGCGCGCGGCAGGTTTCGGGTTGTCATGCGTCAGTTGCAGGGGTTGTGCGCGCCGTACCAGCATGTCGCCGGCATAGGCCGGCACGTCTACGATGCGCGTCAGCCCGGCCTCGCGTATCGGCGGTGTATGCAGTCGCCACTCTCGCAGATGGTTGTCCGGGGTCACCGGCCGCTGCCCGACCTCGGCACACACCTCGTCCGAGGAGTTGTAGGCAAACCCCGGCAGCTCCAGCAGGTTGCCGAGGACCCGCAGTATCTTCCAGCCCGGCCGCGCCTCACCCGCAGGCGCCACGGCTCCGGCAAAACTCTGCAACCGTCCCTCGCAATTCACATAGGTGCCGGAGGTTTCGGTAAACGCCGCCATGGGTAGCAGCACATCGGCCAGCTCACTGGCGTCCTGCTTAAACACCGATAAGGCCACGACAAAATCCGCGCCCGCCAGGGCGCGGCGCGCGGCCGCACCATCCCAGCAGTCGAGCGCAGGTTCGGTGCCGAGGAGGATGTAGCCCTTGAGCGGGGGGACAAACTGATCATACGCATTGCGACCCATGACCGCCGCCGCGTCACCGGCGACACCGCGCTGCGGCACGCAGCCGGCGAGCCAGCCGCCCGCGCTGTTGGCCTCAGGCAGATAACCGAATCGGGCATTACAGAGTCCGGCGATCAGCTCAGCCAGGGCGCGCAGGTCCGCTGCCTGGGCATGGCCCGCAGCCGCGTTACCGAGCAACAGCGTGGTGTGCTTGCCGGCATGCAGGTGAGCGGCAATGGATTGTTCCTCGCCCGTCGCCACACCGCTGTCCATCCACACACGCACCGCATCAGACACCGGTTTGCCGACCAGGGCACACAGCGCGCCGGCGATACGCGCCAGCGCCCCCGGCAGGTCGTAGGGTGCCGCAATCACCTTGCCGGCAAGGCGGAAACTGAAATCATAATCCAGCGGGTTGACCGCCATGATCTTGGCGCCCTTGAGGAAGGCCTTGCGCAGGCGATGCGCGATCAGCGGCTGATCCTTACGCACGTTGGAGCCGATCAGCAATACCGTATCCAGCTCTTCGAGGTCGCGGATGGACTGACCCAGCCACGGGAACACCGGGGCCTGCTCGTCGTCGCTGAAATCCCGAGCACGCAGACGATGATCGACATTGCCCGAACCCAGCGCACGCGTGAGCTTCTGCAACAGATAAAACTCTTCCAGGGTGGAGGTGGGCGAGGCCAGTGCACCCAGGCTATCGGCGCCGCGCTGGGCGATCAGTTTGCGCAGGCCCGCGGCGGTAAATTCCAGCGCCGTGGCCCAGTCGGTGGCGCGGAGTTCGCCGTTTTGCCGGATCATGGGTGTCGTCAGGCGATCGTCGCTATCGAGCGCGGTGTAACTATAGCGATCGCGATCCGACAACCAGGTCTCGTTGATGTCCTCGTTCTCCCGCGGCAGCACACGCATGACCTTGTTGCCGCGCGCCTGCACGGTCAGATTGGAGCCGACGCAATCGTGCGGGCTGACCGAGGCGTGATTCTGTAGTTCCCAGCTACGCGCGGAATAGCGGAACGGGCGCGACGTGAGCGCACCCACCGGACACAGATCTATCATGTTGCCGGACAGCTCGGAGTCCACCGAATTCTCAATGTAGGTCCCGATACGCATGTGCTCGCCGCGTCCGGTCGCGCCCAGTTCCATGAGTCCGGCGATCTCCTGGCCGAAACGCACGCAGCGTGTGCAATGGATGCAGCGTGTCATATCGGTGGCAATCAGCGGTCCGATGTATTTGTCCATGACGACGCGCTTGTTCTCCTGGAAGCGCGATACGTCGCCGCCGTAGCCCACCGCCAGGTCCTGCAACTGGCATTCACCGCCCTGATCGCAGATCGGGCAGTCCAGCGGGTGGTTGATAAGCAGGAATTCCATCACGCCCTTCTGCGCGTCCACCGCCTTGGCGGAATGGGTGTAGATCTTCATGCCCTCGGACACCGGCGTGGCGCAAGCCGGCAGCGGCTTGCCGACCTTTTCCACCTCCACCAGGCACATGCGGCAGTTGGCCGCCACCGACAGCTTCTTGTGGTAACAGAAACGCGGGATGTAGATGCCGGCCGCGTCCGCGGCCTCGATCACCATCGAGCCTTCTTCCACCTCAAGTTTCCTGCCGTCGATTTCTATATTCAACATGTCGTGTGTGTCTCGTGCACCTTAAGGTTGCATGGATACTGCAAAAAAACCCGCTCAGCCCGTCGCCACCATGCAGCGGCGGTGCGCGATGTGATATTCGAATTCATCGCGGAAATGTTTGATGAAGCTGACGACCGGCATGGCCGCGGCATCGCCCAGGGCGCAGATCGTGCGGCCCTCGATCTTCTTCGACATGTCCACCAGCAGATCCAGGTCGCCGGCCTGGCCCTTGCCATGTTCGATGCGATGGATCACGCGTGCCAGCCAGCCGGTGCCTTCGCGACACGGGGTGCATTGACCGCAGGATTCCTCATAATAAAAATGCGAGATGCGCGCCAACGCACGCACCATGCAGGTAGTTTCGTCCATCACGATGACGGAACCGGCGCCCAGCATGGAACCGGCCTTGGCGAGGGAGTCATAATCCATGTTGAGATCCATCATCACCTCGCCGCGGATCACCGGCGTGGAGGAACCGCCGGGTATCACCGCCTTGAGGCGATGTCCGTGACGCACCCCGCCCGCCATGTGCAGCAGCTCGGCGAAGGGCGTGCCCAGGGGGACCTCGTAGTTGCCGGGTTTGTTGACATGGCCGGACACGGAAAAAATCTTCGGCCCGCCATTATTAGGTATGCCGATATCGAAAAACCACTGGCCGCCATGGCGCAATATGCTCGGCACCGATGCCAGTGTCTCGGTGTTGTTGATGGTGGTCGGCCGGCCAAACAGGCCGTAACTGGCGGGAAACGGCGGCTTGAAACGCGGCTGACCTTTTTTGCCTTCGATCGATTCGAGCAGCGCCGTCTCCTCGCCGCAGATATAGGCGCCACCACCCAGATGCGCGTGCAGCTCGAAGTCCACGCCGCTGCCCAGGATGTTCCTGCCGATGAGCCCGGCGGCGCGCGCCTCCGCCAGCGCCGCCTCGAAACGTTCGTACGGCTCCCAGAATTCCCCGCGGATATAGTTGTAACCCACCGTGGCGCCGATGGTATAGCCGGCGATGGCCATGCCTTCGATCAGGGCGTGTGGATTGAAACGCAGGATGTCCCGATCCTTGCAGGTGCCCGGTTCGCCTTCGTCGGAATTGCACACGATGTATTTCTGTCCCGGTGCGGAACGCGGCATGAAGCTCCACTTGAGCCCGGTGGGGAAACCGGCGCCACCGCGCCCGCGCAATACGGATTTCTTCAACTGCGCGATGATTTCCTCTGGCGGCGTCTTGTTGGCGAGTATTTTGCGCCACATCGCGTAACCACCGCTGCTCTCATAAGTCTTGAGCGTCCAGGGCTGGTCGAGTTGATGGTTGCGAAAGCAGACTTCGTTGGCCATGGCTTACTCCAGCCCCCCGAGTATCGCGTCGATGCGTTCCGGGGTCAGGTCTTCGAAATATTTCTTGCCGATCTGGAACATGGGGGCGCCGACGCAGGCCGCGAGACACTCGGCTTCCTTCAGGGTGAAACGGCCATCCGCCGTGGTCTCGCCCATACGTATGCCCAGACGGTTCTCCAGGTGTTTGACCACCTGGTCCGACCCACGCAACATGCAGGAAATATTGGTGCAGACACTGATCTTATGTT
>JAYSOL010000179.1:0-5152 GCA_043723045.1 Gammaproteobacteria bacterium
ACGCCGTTGATGCCGGCCTTCTCCCCCGAGGTGCCGCTGGCCTCCAGCGGGTACTGCGGGGTGTTGACCCAGACATCCACACCGGTCACCAGTTTGCGCCCGAGCGCCAGATCGTAGCCTTCCAGCAGGATGATTTTCCCTTCGAACTCCGGTCGGCGCGAGAAGTCGTGGATCACGCGGATGAGTTCCTGGCCCGGTTTGTCGTGCGGGTGCGCCTTGCCCGCGAAGATCAGCAGTACCGGGTGTTTGGGGTTGTTCAGCAGCCGCGCCAGCCGGTCCGGATCGGAGAACAGCAGGGTGGCGCGCTTGTAGGTGGCGAAGCGGCGCGCGAAACCGATAACGAGCATGTCGGTCTCGTGGCGCGCCAGCAGCCGCGTGTAGCGTTCGATCAGCGCCTGGCTGCTGCCGTTGCGCCGGTGCTGCAACAGTACGCGCTTGCGCACCTCGGACTGCAGATCCGCCTTGAGAGACTGGCGCAGGCTCCAATAGCTGTGATCCGGGATATCGTCGATCTGCTGCCAGAAGGCCTCATTCAGCAGTTCGTTGCGCCAACTGCCGCCGAAGCGCATATCGAACAGGTTGATCCACTCGCGCGCCAGGAAGGTCGGCACGTGCACACCGTTGGTGACGTAGCCGATAGGGTTCTCGTCCGCGGGTATCTGCGGCCAGATGTAGGACTCCATGCGCGAGGCCACCTGTCCGTGGATGCGACTGACGCCGTTGCGGAAGCGCGAGCCGCGCAGCGCCAGGGCGGTTTGGTTGAAGCCATGTTCGTTACCCGGGCTGCTGCCGAGTTTGAAGAAGGTGGCCTGGTCCACGGCGAGCTGCTTGATCAGATCGGCCAGGTAGGTGGTGATCATATCGTGGGGGAAGATGTCGTGGCCCGCGGCCACCGGCGTGTGGGTGGTGAATACCGTGTTGCACGCCACCAGTTCCAAGGCGCTGTCGAAGTCCAGCCCTTCCTGCACCTGTTCGCGACAGCGTTCCAGGATGAGGAAGGCCGCATGCCCTTCGTTGATGTGCCAGACGTTGGGGTTGCGTCCGACCGCGCGCAGTGCACGCACGCCGCCGATGCCGAGCACAATCTCCTGCTGCATGCGCGTGTGCGTGTCTCCGCCATAGAGTTGGTGGGTGATGGAGCGGTCGGCGTCGGCGTTTTCCGGCAGGTCGCTGTCCAGGAGATACAGGGTGATGCGTCCGGCCTTGGCCTGCCATACCTTGAGGCTTACCTCCCGCTCCGCCACCTGCACCTTGACGTGCAGTTCGTGGCCGTTGTTGTTCAGGGCCGGGGTTACCGGCAGGTCGGCAAAATTAGTGGGTGTGTAGTGGGCCACCTGCACACCCTGGCCGTCGATGGTCTGGGTGAAGTAACCCTGGCGGTAGAGCAGGCCGACCGCCACGAAGGGCAGGCCTAAGTCGCTCGCCGCCTTGCAATAATCGCCCGCGAGGATGCCGAGGCCGCCGGAATAAATGGGAAAGCTTTCATGAAAACCGAATTCGGCGCAGAAATAGGCGACCAGGTCCTGGTCGGGATTGAGCAGTTCGCTGGCGCCGGGGGTGATGGTCTCCGCATTGTAGGTGTCGTACACCGACAGGACCCGATTGTAATCCTCGACGTAGATGCGGTCTTCCGCCGCGCGTTCCAGCTTGTCCTGGGACACGCGCCGCAGAAACACCTTGGGATTGTGTTTGCAGGCGTCCCATAACACCGGGTCGAGGCGGTAAAACAGGCCGCGTACCTGGCGATCCCAACTGTACAGCAGGTCGCCCGCCAGTTCCGTCAGCCGGTGCAGGCGCGGCGGGAGTGTGGGTTGGACCTCCAACGTAAAGCGGGTCTTGTGCATAAAGCCTCGGGTAGTGCCTAGTCGCGTCGCCATGTCGTATGCCTATCCGTGGCAGGCAAGCTGTACCGGTCGCAGGTTGCACGATCGTGATTGGTGGTGGAAAACGCGCGCTCCCTGCGACGCGGCTAACACCACATTATTATTGGTACCGAGGGTCGGAATCGAACCGACACGGTGTCACCACCACCGGATTTTGAGTCCGGCGCGTCTACCCGTTCCGCCACCCCGGCATGCAGCGAGTATAGCGTAATACACTTTGATGGTAACAGTACAACCTGACGGGACGCGCGGTTGCCAATCTGCTAACCTTCGGCGGCATGCGAAAGTCCGATTTTAATTACGACCTGCCCACCGCCTTGATCGCCCAGACGCCGGCCGAGCCGCGCAGCGCCAGTCGACTATTGTGTCTTAATGGTGCAAGCGGTGCGCACGCCGACCGCCGGTTTACCGATCTGCCCGACCTGCTGCGCCCGGACGACCTGCTGGTCTTCAATAATACCCGCGTCATCCCGGCACGCTTGTATGGTGAGAAGGACAGCGGCGGCAGGATCGAACTGCTCATCGAGCGCCTGCTGGATGGGCGGCGGGTATTGACCCAATGTCGCGCGAGCAAGCCACCCAAGCTCGAACAGTTGTTGCACCTGGAGGGCGGGGTGACGGCCCGGGTGGTGGCGCGGCGCGGCGAATGGTATGAGGTGGAGTTGCTGACCGAACGACCGGTGGTCGACGTGCTGCAGGACATCGGCCATATGCCCCTGCCACCTTATATAACGCGTGCGGATACCCCCGAGGATCAGGAGCGCTATCAGACGGTGTTTGCGCGCATCCCGGGGGCGGTGGCCGCACCCACCGCCGGTCTGCATTTCGACGCGGGCATGCTCCAGCGCCTGGGGGCCATGGGGGTGGAAACCGCCTTCGTGACCCTGCACGTGGGCGCCGGCACCTTCCAGCCGCTGCGGGTGGATGATATTCAAACGCACCGCATGCATGCCGAGGTGATGGAACTGGATGCACCGACCGCGGCGTGCATCAACGCGGCGCATGACCAGGGCCGGCGCGTGGTGGCGGTGGGCACCACCGTGGTGCGTGTGCTGGAGAGTGCAGCGCGCGACGGCCGGTTGATGCCCTATCACGGGGAGACGGATATTTTTATTTACCCGGGTTACCATTTCCAGATCGTTGACGCTTTGGTCACTAACTTCCACCTGCCGGAATCCACGCTGCTTATGCTGGTGTGCGCCTTTGCCGGCAGCGACAACGTGCTGCGGGCCTATCGCCATGCGGTGGCGGAGCGCTATCGCTTTTTCAGTTATGGCGATGCCATGTTTGTAACCCGGGGTTGATGTGTGCTGGGAGGGTGAAGGCCGATGAAATGAGTGCGCGTGCATATGAACGGCTGACGCTGGAGAACAGTTTGCGCAATGCCATCAACCGCGATGAGTTTGAACTGTGCTACCAGCCGCATCCGACTCGCCGCGCGGCGGTATTTCGGGCATGTCGATGGTAATCAGGCATGCACTCCTGCCCGAAATCCGCTGACTCATTGGAATGGGCGCGATCATTCCAATCGACAGTGCTGTCCAAACCAGTCTACTTCTCACG
Source organism: Gammaproteobacteria bacterium (assembly GCA_043723045.1). Classification (GTDB taxonomy): domain Bacteria; phylum Pseudomonadota; class Gammaproteobacteria; order Acidiferrobacterales; family UBA6901; genus JANNJF01. Next base: position 3,447 of record JAYSOL010000179.1, read on the forward strand.
TTAGTTATCAAAACGGTATCTGCCTGCAGTGGTAGGAATTGCTGGCACGGCGTTTTCCTGCTGGAATAATTTGCAGCACGTTGGGTAGGTGAAGACGCCTGCGTCGTAACCCATCATTTAGGCGGCGTGGCTGGCCACGATGGGTCACGCTGCGCTCCACTCATGCTGCATGCTCTTGACGCTTGAAGAAGAATACTTAATGCAGGACCAGCCAGTCATCAACCCAATGGCCCCTACAACGATGAAACGGATCACCACAAGGCCTTCTACAACGGCCACGCCGATACCCATGGCCTGTGGCTGACGCCGGATGGCACCACACTGCTCGCCACCAACCGCTTGTCGAGCACTGTCGTGGCGATCGACACCGCGACCAACACGGTGATGGGATACACCCCCGTGGGCCGCGAGCCGCATCTCGCCACCGTGCAACCCGGCGGCCGCGAGGCCTGGGTCGCGGTGCGCGGTGAGGATTATGTCGATGTGTTGAAGCTGGACCGCGCGTTGCTGCTCAAATCCACGCTGCGCCGTACCGCACGCATGCCGGTGGTGGCGTCGATCGACAGCATGAACGGACCTTCCATGGTGACGTTCACCGCCGACGGCCGCTACGCGTTTGTCGTCTCCGGCAAGGAGAACCGCGTGGACAAATTTGACGCGGCCAAGCGCCTGGCCTCCCAGACCCTGCCTGCCAACTTCACGCCGTTCGGCATGGTCACGCCGGACAATAACGAGCTGTACCTGGTGCACAAGGGTACTGGAACCCTGTCGATCCTGCGCACCAGTGACCTCGGCTTCCTGGTGCAAGGTATGCCCAACTGAAAAAAGAGGTGTATATTCTTCCTATACACGGGCCGGGCCGGCTTGCCGCCGCGTGGACCTCGTGCACGAAACTACAACAATTCAATTGAAATGGGAGTGAAAAATGCCAAATATATTACGGTGCGCAAAAACAGCGCGTGACACAGTCGTCTGGAGCCTGCTAGTTGTCGCGATGGCCATTCCGACCGTGGCCGCGGCGGTCGGACCCGTGGCCTATGTCGGAGTCGGAACGGGACCGTCCGACGCGAGCGTGGATAAAGAGGGTATCCGCCTATTATCCAGACCGTTTGCGACCATCACCGCTGACGAGAGCGACAGCGCGTTACGTGTTTTCGGCGGTCTCCGCATCAGCCGCTTTTTCGGGGTGGAGATGGGGTATGCGGACCTCGGCACCACCACCGCCACGGCGTTGCCCGGCGGACCCGGGGGAGATCGCTACAAGTTCGCGGTGACCGGCCTGGAGGTTTCCGCGCTCGGGATCGTCCCGCTCGGCAAGGTTGTCGATCTGTACGGGCGGCTGGGAGGCTACTTGTGGATCTCAAATTTTACCGTCACTCGGTCCGGGATCACCGTCAAGGACTCGGTGACCGGAGAGGACCTGGTTTTGGGCGGTGGAGCGATGATCAACCTCGGCAAACACTTCGCGCTGCGCTTCGACTATGCACGCTATGACGTCGACGAAAGTAATGCCGGTGCCGGCAACTACTCCGTGGCCACGGGAAACCTGATGGTCCGGTTCTGACGCTCGGTACGCTGTCTCCAGAAGGGCCGGCCTGCCGGCCCTTCTTTGTTTCATGCGTGCACACGTTCTACGGGTCGGCTTTCAAACCCTGGCTGATGCAAAGGGCGTTCCCCGGGTAGTGTAGTGGCCGGCGCTTTGCCGG
>JAYSOL010000180.1:0-3822 GCA_043723045.1 Gammaproteobacteria bacterium
AATCGGCCTATCGGCTGATGTTTTTTCAATTCTGGATTCCGGCTTTCGCCGGAATGACGACGTAATCAGAGGCTTTTTCCTTAAGGTAGTGCCATTGGGGACGCTTCCCTTTTTTAATCCAATCGAGAACTGATAGAGTCATGCACAATTGGAAAAAGCCAGCGCGGCACCGGCATCTTCCTTGTGCACGATTGGGGACGCTACCCTAAATATTTCTAGAAACATGTTCAGCATATCAGAAAAAGTATAAGACACTCACCCATCCTAACGCCATACCGCAAATTGACTGTAGACCTCAGCCCCACGATTCCTTAAATTTGTATTATCCCAGTAACATCATGAAAAGGGTGAAGGAGGACGCCAACCTTTATTTCTACCAGAGAGGCTACATTCTACCCATGCCCAGACTCGCCCGAGCCGTCTTCGCGTGCGTGCCCCATCACATCACCCAGCGGGGAAATCGTCGTGAAGACGTGTTTTTTACGGAAGCAGATCGCAAGGTCTATCTCAACTGGTTGAGGGAATACTGCGATCAACACGCAGTCGATATCCTGGCCTATTGTTTGATGACCAACCACGTTCATATCATTGCGGTCCCCCGTGTCGAGGACGGCCTGCAGCGCGTCTTCAAACCCTTGCATATGCGCTATGCCCAGCGAATAAATCGTGAACGGGCATGGAAAGGACACGTCTGGCAGGGACGGTTCTTTTCTTCGCCGTTGGATGAGAACTACCTATGGGCGGCAGTGCGCTACGTAGAACGCAACCCCGTCAGGGCGAAGATGGTGCGAGAGCCCGAAAATTACCCGTGGTCCAGCGCAGCGGCACATTGCAGACTGAGAACGGATCACGTGCTGACAAGCAACCCAGTGTGGCTTAAGCAATTCGAGGCCATCGAGAATTGGTCGGCATGGCTTGCTGAGGGCGGTGCCTCTGAAGAGTTGGAAGTATTGAGGCGTAATGTCGAAAAAGGACTGCCCTGCGGTACGGAGAAATTTATCCGCAAGCTTGAGAAGATCGCGGGACGTACGCTGCAGGCTCGACCACCTGGACGCCCCAGGAGAAATGACGATGGGTTGGAGAAATAGGGTAGCGTCCCCAATGGCCTCACCAATGGCTCCGCCAATGGCCCCGGACAGATCAACTAAGGGTGAGATCAACCAGCACCAGGGGTTGCGTCGCGTCGCTGAAGCGTCGCCACATGTCACGGTAGGTGATACCCGTTTCGGGATGACGTTCGTTCGGCGCGATTTCCGCCAGGGGGCACAGCACGCAGGCGTATTCATCGATTTCCCCACGCGGCAGCTGATGCGTGCCATCATGCTGCACCAGATCGCCGTACAACAGGATGTCCAAGTCGAGGGTGCGCGGGGCGAAGCGCACGCCGTTGCGCACCCGACCGCTACGTTGCTCGATGCCGGCCAGGACGGTGCCGAGCTGCACCAGTGTGTCTTGGGTATCGAAACCCGCCACCAGGTTGTAGAAATCATCCCCCTCGAAACCGATGGCGCGCGACTCGTAGACCGTCGACAGGGTCAGCGGTGCGTAGTGCGCCGCCAGTTCCTGCACACCCTGGCGGATGTGTTGGTCTTTGTCGATATTACTGCCGATGCTGATGTAGACCCGTGGCATTCAACGCTTCCCGTCGGTTGGCGCGCTGCGTTCGACGATCACCCCTACGTCGGTGGCGCCGCGGATGGCACCCTTTTTGTTTACCTTGACGCGTACCCATTGCACCTTGAATTCGTCCAGGATCAGCTGGGCGACTTTCTCCGTCAGCGTCTCCACCAGCTGAAACTGGGCGCCGCCAACGAAGGCGATGACGCTTTTGGCCACGGCCTTGTAATTGAGGGTGTCATCGATGTGGTCGCTGAGAGCAGCGCGGCGCACATCCACGCCCATGTCGAGATGGATGGTCAGGGTCTGGGTGGTGCGGCGCTCCCAATCCCAGATACCGATGATGGTGTCCACCTTGAGGTCATGCAGATAAATGATGTCCATACGCGGGTCTCTGAGAAGTATCCGGACTATAGCGAATTTTCCCGCTGCCGGCAGCAAGGCTGTGTGCGGCGCACGGGGCGGCGCGGAATCCGGCGGGCGGAGGCGCCAATACGACTTGACGTCAAGCCCAATAGGCTTTCCAATAGCGCGCCATGATCGACTATCTATTCCCCCTTGCCGCCTATCTCATCGGTTCGGTGACCACCGCCATACACGTCAGTCGTCTGCTGGGTTTACAGGACCCACGCAAGGTCGGCTCCGGTAATCCCGGTGCCACCAATGTCCTACGTTATGGCGGAAAAAAAGCCGCCATCCTCACCCTGATGGGGGATATCCTGAAAGGCGTCATACCGGTACTGGCGGCGCGCGCCTATGGCGTCGAGCCGGCCATACTGGCGGCGGTCATGCTCATGGCGTTTATCGGACATCTGTATCCGGTGTTCCATGGGTTCCGCGGCGGCAAGGGCGTGGCCACGGCCTTTGGTGTATTGGTGGCGCTCAACGTCTGGGTCGGGCTGGGGCTGGTTGCCACCTGGTTGGCCATGGCGGTGTTGTTCCGTTATTCCTCCGTGGCCGCGGTGGTGGCGGCGGTGAGTGCACCCTTGTATGTTTGGTGGCTGGTGGGGGTGGGGCCGTTTGTTTACGTCACGCTGGTCATGGCGCTGTTGCTCCTCTGGCGTCACCGCAGCAATGTGCGGAATTTGCTCGCCGGCACGGAAGCCAAGATCGGCGAATGACGCTGAGCGCACAGCTGGTATCGGATAGTGCACACGTGGCATCTATAGTTGCTTCTCCTCCTGGGCATAGGTATCTACACCTCTTGTCTTTGATCGTCCCGCCCCCCTCCCCCGTCAGTGGGGGGCCAGGGGCAGGCCTCCTGTCGTAGGTTGGGTTGCGCCCTTCGGGCGTAACCCAACAAAACCCCGCCTTTGCTGCGGAAGCACCTTTGCGGCTCCACCTTGGTCTGCGACGACTATTTAGTGGTCGGATCAGTAACTCTTAATTATTAATCAACGGCGGCAGCTCATCCAGGCGCCAGCGCGGGCGCGCGCCGAAGGCGAGGGGTTCGTGCTGCCCCGCCTGCAGTCGACGATAACCCGCATACGCAATCATGGCGCCGTTGTCGGTGCAGAATTCCAGGCGCGGATAATAAACCCGCGCGCCACGCGCCGCGGTCATCTGGGCGAGTCGCTGACGCAGCAGCTGGTTGGCGCCGACTCCGCCGGCCACCACCAGCCGCGTATGTCCGCTCTGGGCGAGGGCACGCTCGGTCTTGATGGCCAAGGTATCCACGGCGGCGTCTTGAAAGGCCAGGGCGATGTCGGCGATGGTCGTGGCATCGAGGGCCTGGCGCTGCGACGCCGTAAGCGCCGCCGTTTTCAGGCCGCTGAAACTGAAGTCCAGCCCGGGTCGATCGGTCATGGGCCGAGGGAACTGGAATCGGCCCGCGGTTCCCGCGGCGGCGGCGCGGGCGATGGCCGGGCCGCCGGGATAGCCCAGGCCCAGGAGCTTGGCGGTTTTGTCGAAGGCCTCGCCCACGGCGTCGTCCACGGACTCGCCGAGTATTTTATAGTCTCCGATGGCCTGAACATCCGCCAGCAGGGTGTGGCCGCCGGACACCAATAGGGCGAGAAACGGGAAGGCCGGCGCGTCCACTTCCAGCATGGGGGCCAGCAGATGGCCTTCCATATGATGGATGCCCACCGCCGGGACCTGCCAGGCCAGGGCCAGGCTACGGCCCACGGCAGCACCCACCAGCAGGGCCCCCGCCAGACCCGGCCCGGTGGTATAAGCGATGCCTTGGATTTGACGGGCCGAGCA
>JAYSOL010000181.1:0-3844 GCA_043723045.1 Gammaproteobacteria bacterium
CCCTACATTCAGGAACTACCCCGTCCTTCACTTTCAAACTGAACAGGGGTGGAGGTGTAACCCAGCTTACCTTTCAACGCATCGATATCGTTCAACTCCACCTGCTTGCCATGGACGGTAATGAGGCCGTCGTCCTGGAAGCGCGAAAACAAACGGCTGACGGTCTCCAGGGCCAGGCCCAGATAATCACCGATATCCTGGCGCGACATCGGCAGACGCAGATGCGTCGGGGAGTATCCCAGGGCTTCCTGGCGTTGGGAGAAATTGAGCAGACAGGTCGTCAGGCGCTCTTCGGCGGTCATCTTGCCGATCATGATCAGCATGCCTTGTTCGCGTGTGATCTCATTGCTCATGAGGCGCAGAAACTGGTGTTGCAAACCGGGGATCAGGCGCGCCAACTCTTCCAATTTATTGTAAGGAATCTCGCATACCTCCGAGTCATCCAGGGCCTCCGCATTGCACGGATGGGAATCGGTACCGATGGCGTCCACCCCGAGCAACTCCCCTGGCAGATGAAACCCCGTCAGCTGTATACGCCCGTCGCTCAGCAGCTCGGAGGACTTGAAGCTGCCCGAGCGTATGGCATAAATAACCCGCAGCGGGTCACCCATGCGATACAGATATTCGCCACGCCTCAGGGGGCGACGGCGTTTTATAATCCCGTCGAGGGAGGTGATGTCCGCGCTATCCAGTCCGAGGGGCAGACATAGATGCCGCAGGGAGCAGTCCTTGCAGGCGGCCTTGATGCTGGTAATACTGATTACAGCGGCGGTTTTCTTTTTTGTCATGTCCTTGATTGTCCATCATCCGGCCGGGTTGGGAAACGTGTTGTCGGGTTATTTTAATGTGACAGACACCCTCAGCGATGCACATCACCAGAAACACTTTATTAACGCTGTTAACTACTATTTAATGTAGGGGATATGTCCCAACACCCCAGGCCAGAACGGACTACATGCCATGCCAATATACGTCGCTTTTTCCTGAATGCCAACCAGCGCAAACCTATCGCCGCACGCCTACGATGCCTGGTATCACAGTGCACGCGGGGCGTGGATGGGAGAGGTGGAAGCTGAAGCCCTGTTGCGTCAGGGTTCGATCACGCAGGGTACGCGCGTGCTCGACGTCGGCAGCGGCAGCGGCTGGTTTTCCCGGCGGTTCAGCGCCGCCGGCGCGCGGGTGGTGGGTGTCGATCGGGATCACGCCATGCTGGTCTACGCGCGCGCCAGTGACGCCGCAATATCCTGGGTACAGGCCGACATGGGCTGCCTGCCGTTTCCCGATAAACATTTCGACGTGGTCTCCGCAGTCACATCGTTATGTTTTGCGGTGAAGGAGGACAGCGCGCTGAGGGAAATGCTGCGCACGGCGCGCCACTCGGTGGTGCTGGGACTGCTGCACCGGCGCAGCCTGTTGTATGCGCGCAAACAAGGGCGGGGCGCCTACGCCGGCGCCCACTGGCACACCCGGGCGGAGGTCGTGTTGCTGCTGAAGGATTGCAGGGAGATTGCGTCCTACACCACAGAAACCCGGTTATTCTGGCCCGGCGGCCCGCGCCTGGGTCGGTGGCTGGAGACGGTACCCGGTCTCGCCCGCCACTTCGGCGGCTTCATGCTGGTCACCCTCCACCTCGCGGGTATCAAATAACCTTCGAATAACGCCCGTCCTGCTTTTCCCGCAGATAGCGGTCGAACACCATGCAGATGTTGCGGATGAGCAGCTTGCCCGCCGGGTGCACACGCAGGGACGTGGCGCCCACCTCCAGCAGTCCGTCCGCCTGCATGCCTGCCAGCTGCGCGAGCTCGGAGGCGAAGTAGGTGCGGAAGACGATGTCGAAGTCCTCCTCGATGGCCGCCATGTCGAGTTCAAAATGGCAAATGAGCCGGGTGATGACGGCGCGCCGCAACAAATCATCGGCGTCCAGCTGCACGCCGCGCATGATGGGCAGGTGACCCGCGTCCAGGGCGGCGTAATAGTCGTCGAGGGTACGCTGGTTCTGGCTGTAGGAATCGCCCACCATGCCGATGGACGTGACACCCATGGCGACCATGTCGCACTCCGCGTGGGTCGAGTAGCCTTGAAAATTACGGTACAGCGTGCCTTCACGCTGGGCCACGGCGAGTTCGTCGTCGGGGCGCGCGAAATGGTCCATGCCGATGTACACATAACCGGCCTCGGTCAGGCGGTCGATGGTCAGCTGCAGGATATCCAGCTTCTCCGAAGCACCCGGCAGTTGCGCGTCTTCGATCTGCTTCTGCGTCTTGAACAGGTCCGGCAGGTGCGCGTAATTGAACACCGAGAGACGATCAGGGCCGGCGGCGATGACCTTGTCGAGGGTGCGTCCGAAGCTCGCCACATTTTGCAACGGCAGGCCGTAGATCAGATCCAGATTGATCGAACGGAATCCATATTTACGCGCCGCATTCAGCACCGCGAAGGTCTGTGCCTCTGTCTGTATCCGGTTCACCGCCTTCTGCACCGCCGGCTCGAAATCCTGCACCCCCAGGCTCAGGCGGTTGAAGCCCAGCTCGCGCAGCAGGGCGATGGTGGCATCGTCCGCCTCCCGTGGATCCACCTCGATGGAATATTCACCCTGATCGTCGTCCCGCAGATTGAAATGCGCGCGCGTCTCGCGCATCAGGGCGCGCATTTCATCGTGGCTGATAAAGGTAGGTGTGCCCCCGCCCCAGTGCAGCTGGTCCACGGGGCGCGTGCGATCGAACAACTCACCCTGCATCGCGATCTCGCGGAACAGATGCTCGAGATAGGGTGCGGCGCGCTTGCGGTTCTTGGTGACGATCTTGTTGCAGGCGCAGTAGTAACACACCGTATCGCAGAACGGCAAATGGAAATACAGCGACAGCGGACGGCGCCCGTCCCGTCCGGGCTTAACGCGGTTGCTGCGCTCGGCCCAGGCGCGGTATTCGGCCTCGCCGAAGCCGGTGTGAAACTGCAGCGCCGTGGGGTAGGAGGTATAGCGCGGTCCGGCCTTGTCGTAGCGGCGGATCAGTGGCGCATCAAAGCTCAGAGTGTGATTCATAGTCTTCCGGAAAGAATAGTATACCGATTAAGGATACCGGCCAAGCCGAGCCCTTTGCTTGATGTAGATCAAACACATCCCTTGCCCGCGCCACTAACATGCCGGAAATCCCGGAAAAACGCACCCCCACGACCGACCATGCCACCCCCTATCCAGCCCTTGCTGTTCGCCCTGCGCCTGATTCCGGATGCGCTGCATACGCAGATCCTGGCACGCCTGTGTACCCATCTCTTGCGTGGACAATCCATCACCGGTCGTCTCGACCACCTGCAGGGCCGGCGGATTGCCATCCACATCACCGACAGTGGCAACCGGCTGGTCTTTGAGATTCGCGGTACACAACTGCGGGCCACCCGCACCGGCACGGCGGATGTCGCCCTGCACGGCAGCCTCACCGACTTCTGGCGGCTGGCCACCCGCGCCGAGGATCCGGACACGCTGTTTTTCCACCGCCGCCTCAGCCTCGAAGGCGATACCGAAACCGGGCTGTACATCAAGAACCTGCTGGACGCCCTGGAGTTCGACTGGCCGGCGCACGTGACCGCGGTGCTGGGTCAACCAGCGGCCAGCCGGCTCATCCCGCTGCTGCAGAAAATCAGTCTGGCCACCCGACCCCCGCCACGGGCCGGCGCCTGATATCCGGATCGCCGCTGTCAGCGATATGCATTAATTGTATGCGTGCTCTGCTCGTCTACTCCAACCAGACCCGCGACCTGCTGCCGGCACCGCCCATCGGCCTGAGCTATGTGGCCAGCGCCGCGCAGCGTGCCGGCCATGAGGTGCACTTCCTCGACCTCACCTATG
>JAYSOL010000182.1:0-2344 GCA_043723045.1 Gammaproteobacteria bacterium
CCACCAACGCTCACATCGACCTGTTCCTGGACGACGAAGACGTGGTCTGCGGCAACGGCCACTGCTATGAACCGCCGGCCGGTTCGCCGGTGTTTTTCACCCGCATCGGTGACGACGAGGTGTATCAGATCAGCCAGACGAGCGGGTTGTACAACGACACCTCCTATAGCAACGTCGCCTACGGAAGCGATCTGTACGTCTATGGCCAGTTTGGCGATGCCCTGAGCCGCAGCGATCCGGCCCATGGGGATCCACCGCCGTATTTCTACTATCGGCTCGCGCACGCCAAACAGGGAAGTAGCGACGATGATTTCAAATTCATTGATGTCAATCTCAACGATACACGGGTAGACAAGGCGACTCTCATCGGCCAGGCCCATAAACTGGGACCCTACAACGTGAATGGCACACCGAGCCTGTACGAAGTGCGTAATTTCAATGGCTACTATTGGTACAACCCGGACTGGATCGGCACCTGGAAAAGCCTGTTGGCTGAAGAGGACACCGGTACTTACATACTGCGTCTGGAAGTCTTCGACAAGAACGGCAGCAAGCTGAGCACCGCCTCGGGACAGGTGGATTATCTTAACGGCGCCGGTGTCGGCAACGGCATACCGCCAGCCCCGCTCCCGCCCATGGTCGATCACTGCGATCTGGTGATCACCTTGGACAACAAGCCGCCTGTGGTGGACCTGCAGATTCCCGCCGTATTGAACGAGTGCGGTGTCATCCCCTGGAGTGCAGTGCCCCCGCTCAATCTGAGCATCAGCGTTTTTCAGGAGAATGGTCGCTTGCACAGCTGGGGGCTGCAGTACACCAAAGGCGTCAATCCGGCGGTGCATGTCCTGGACAGCGGCGTTTCCAACAGTGGCGTGCCGTCAGCAGTGAACAAGATCGTGGACGCCACCAACGCACCGACAGGCGTCAACATGCTCAGCGGCGTCACCAGTACCTGCGCCTTCGCGCTCAAACTCTGGGCCGAGGCGCATGTACGTGATGGACGCAACTTCATCTACTACCGCGAGCAGATCAAGGCCATCGCCATTGAAAAATGCCCGCCTTGCCCACCTCTGCCGTAAGCGTAAATTCCGCCGGGAACTCCACCGTGCCCGGCGGGATCTTTGCCTAAGTGAACCGGTCGTGACTCACGTCTGGGTCAGATAACAGCACTCATACTCATTCCTTCACGCAAAACCGGGCAGGTGAAGTATTTTCAGAGGTCTGGGGGAGAGGGTTGTCCTGAGCCTTCTTTTATCGAGCCATTCAAGTCCATAACACTACTTTTCCGACTGCAGGGGATAGCCACGCCGCCCCACGCGACGCGGCTGGGCCAGATTCCCGGGCGGCACCTGGCCAGCGGTGTTCCGGCTCCCGCGATAATGGCTCTTAGGCAGGGCGCTGCACTTTAAATTATTCGCAGAAGCGGCCGTGCTGGGCACGCTTCAGCAGCAGCAGGAAGTTTTCGCCGTTCATGTGGATCAGCTCTTCGTGGTCGCCGGCCTCGAAATAGATGTCGGGCTGCCCAACGAGACTGTCGTCGAGTAGCGTTTCCATGCCGTAGGCCGGCCCGATGGGTGGAATCGCGCCCGGCTCGCAATCCTTGAATATCTGCGGAAAACCGGACTCGGGGGCGATGACCATAGTTCGCCCGAAGCGTTTGGATACGGATTGCAGGCTGACGTATTTATCCGCCGGTATCACCGCCATTACGTAACCTTTTGCATCTTTCAGGATAACCGCCTTGGCCAGTTTGTCGGGTGAGATGTGCGCCTTGGACACGGTCTGTTTGCTTGTAGCGCTGTGAGCATGGGCGATTACCGAGTAGCTAACCCGGCTTTTATTCAGGTAGTCGATGATGCTGCTGGCAATTGTCATGGGAAGCCACCTCCAACGGCTGTGATTTGTAATCGACGTGCCTGCCCGGTTACCGGGAAAACCCACTCAGCGGCCGCCGCCACCCGCGCAGTAACCATGGTAATTTTGGTCGCACGCCACCCTCGCAGGGTATCAAGGCCGGCCAAAATTGCCATGATGCGCGTCAGTGCCGAGCGTGTTATGGCAGAAACCCGCGGCTCTTCTGGTTCCGTCCCGCTTTATTTAGGCACGACGATGGCCTATAAATTAAGGCCACCTTCGGGTTAGGATGCTCGGGTACTTCGGTCTTTATAAAGCCCTGCCTCGCACGGCAGGCATAACGAGAGACGATACCTAATTTTTATGTCAGGAAAACGCATTCTTTTAATCTCCATCCTCCTCCTGCTCGCGGGCTGTGTCGGTCGGGACTTCACTCGGCCGGCCCCGGACAGCCTGCGACTCGGTCTGACAACCTGGCCACAGGTGGCGG
>JAYSOL010000183.1:0-7814 GCA_043723045.1 Gammaproteobacteria bacterium
TTTCTTTATCCAAAAGATGTTGGGCCTTGTCTTGGGCGATCCTGTTGGCCAGGGCCATCTCCGGGAACAGATCGATCGGCGCCTGCACCACCGCGGTTAATTTTTCATGGAACGCCTTGCGATCGAGGGTCTGGCGCGCCAGCGATTCGGCATATAACACATCCACCATGAGCAGTTTCCCCTGCGTGATACCGGTGGCGAGGCTGAAGTGGCGCCGTGAGCGTTCATAGTCCCCGCCAAACATAGGCGACAGGCTGCCATAGTACACCCCGAAAAACAGATGTGCGCCGCCATAATAATACGTGTCATCCAGCTGCAGCACGCGCTCCATCAACGCCCTCGCCCGTCCGATGTGTGCGATGGCCTGCGGGTCGCTGCGATTGAGATATACCCAGCGGGCGAGATTCGAGGCACCCCAGAACAGCTCCGGCACCGCCCCTTTGCCCAGCCGGCTCACGGCCTGCTCCAGGTCCTCCTGGCGAGAGTGCATCAGGTCAACCTTGAGGCCGGCCAATTGCAGCCCGCGCTCCGCATAGCGCAGGCCGCGCAGATACAGCGCCGAGGCGCGTGCGCTGTCGCCCCCCTCCACAAAACCATAGGCATACGCATAGAGTCCTTGGGCGGCATAGGTCAACAGTATGGGATTGCTGGCCTCGATCTCGATCATGCCTTCGAGCATTTTGATGTTGGCCGGGATCGCCATGCCCGCCAGGGTGAGATCGGTTTCGCGATTCATCGCGGCCAGACCGCCATCCATGATGGGCAGGGACGCCCGCACGGCCATGGGTCCGATGGAGCAGGCATTGAGCGCAACCGCAAGCGCCGCCGCGTGTAATAGTAGTATGCGTTTCATGCCACCGCGTTCCTTCCATCCAGGAAGACTGGATGTTGCCCAAGCCGAATCAGCTACCAAATCATCCTGTATCGACGGCGAGGTCGATGTTGCCCGAGTGGATATTTGCAACATTTGTAATGGCATCATAACCAATCTCTTGATGTTATCAATAGATACTTATTTTTGAAGAATCACCATCAGACCCATTGGCCTGTCGCGGCCTCGGAGGACGACCATAGCGGACATGCGTTCACGACTAGTACTCCATCAAATAAGTCTTCTAAGTCTTTCCGTATCGCCAGGGAACCTCTGAACAGGCCCCCTCTCCCCCGTGCACTTCGGGGGAGAGGGTTAGGGTGAGGGGGAACTACAGGCCTTGTCCCTCATCCTGTCCTTCTCCCAGGGGGAGAAGGGACCCTGGGTTTTGAGCGTAGGAGATGGACGAATGGAAAATACAAGTACCCAACCGTAGGGCGCACTCCACTGGCGCTGGCGGCCATACGGAAAGACTTATTGGACGGGGTACTAGATCGCTGAATCCACGCGTGCTGGGAAGTTGGGTGCAAATAGCCCGTGGTAATAGCCGCGGACTGTGAATCCGCGTAATACGCTTACACGACCGTTATTATTTTGCCGTCGCCTTGTTATTCACCAGAAGCACTTCCGCCTTGGCGCCTAAAAAGACATAAACGCCGAGTCCGACCAGCAAACCTACGGCCGTCAGCATCATCCATACCGCTGGCATAATGGGCTGCGATTCGTCCAGTGCCGCCTTGAACATCATCAACAATGCTTCGATGGATACGGCGATCAATATCGCGGCAATGAAGCGTGTTATGGTGCGGCGCGTTGAGCTGTGGCGAAAAATATCCTTGTGCATAAGCACTTCTTCTTCCAGGATGGTCTTGCCCAGGTCGAACACCGCAAGACCGAGTGTAAGAAATATGATCACGCCAAACGGCTTGAGCTGGATGCTGGCGCGGTCACTGTCCGCATGGAACAGCGTAGTGATCTCGTGAAATGCCGAGAGCAGCAGCAGGCCGACCACCGTGAACAGGCCAAAGACAATGACGCTATAGACCAGGCGAAACGCAGGTACAAAGCGTTTTCGCAGCGTATCGCCCATGAGAAATTCTACGGTACTTGCCAGATCGATATCCAGCACGATAAATCCAAGCACACCACCGTCGGCGTCGCGCCATTTGAGCGCTGCGGATATGCACAGCTTGCGACTAGCAGTCGATAAATACGGTTCCGTCACTACGACGTTGTCCTTGTCGCGCGCCAGCAGAAAATACGGACGCTGACTGCGATCCAGGCCGAGGCCGGAAACACGTGCGGCTTCGTGCTTCTGGGAGCAGGCGATATTTTCACACGACTGGATGCCATTTTCGTCCACCGTGTAGAGCAGGTCGACAAACGGATAGCGTGAGGCCATATGGCACATGGCCTCACGCATGGCCGCCGGCTCCCTGAACAGGTCCGACCGCCCGATGCCCGTGAGTATCGATGCCAATAATTCATGTATGGCACTATGGCATTCATGATAACGATCTATCGTGGATAGATAACTCACGGCCGCCATGGTTACTCCCTGGTCTGTATAGGTGCCATTAATCTTGTTAGCACAATACGTACCAGGTCGACGGAAAAGAAAATCCAAGGATTAACAGAGAGTCATGCTGCGCACAGAGAAATGCATTCGGTATATGTGCGCACAACCAGTGCACGCTGGGGTCGCTCTGCTTGCCTCTGGTGCAGGAGAGTGGAGTTTGATCCATGATGCCGTCAGCCATGTCTATTTGACTAGCACCTGACCCTTCGTGAACAAGGCCGACCAGATTCCGGGGAAATGTATCGAGAAACGATCCCCCGGTCGGCCGTCAAAGCGATGGATGGGGCGAGTCGAAGTGATACTCCCCCAACCAGTAGAGCGCATTGTGGATGAAAAAGTCACGCACAGCGCGACGCATGGGGCCGTCGTAGTTGATGGCTGCACCCCAAGGCGTGCGGTGGCGGTCGGTAAAGAACTGGGGGCATAGGCGTGCAGATAATTGCCGTCCGGGCCGAAATGGTTGTAGACCACTGCCCTAGCTGGTCATGTCGAGACAGGTATCGCCCGCGCCCTCCACCAGGCACAACTCGACGCGTTGCGCCTGCGGTGCCCACAGTTGGAAACGCACACACCCGTTGCCTTCGATGGCGGTACCGAAAGACATAACATGCAGGCGTCGAACGTCCATTTGCCTCACCGTCAGTCCAGCGGCACTTCGCGCAGCAGCGCCAGCGACCGGCCCTTGAGGGGATAGGCAGTCTCGGGCGCAAACCGGCCGGTGCCGCTCAATCCGCCGGCGTGGTCGGTATCCAGCAGCATCTCCCAGTCGCTGCCGGCGTGGAAGCGCGGCAGCTGGAAGGCGATCTCCTCGTGATGCGCATTGAGCAGCAGAAGAAAATTGTCGTCCGTGAGACGCTGGCCGCGTTGATCGTACTCATCGAGATGTTCGCCCGCCATGAACAGTCCCAGGCAGCGCGCATAGCTCTGATGCCACTCCTCGTCGCTCATCTCGCGTCCTTCCGGTGCGAGCCAGACGATGTCCTGGGCGCCGCTGCCGTGGATGCGCCGGCCCTGGAAGAAGGAGCGGCGGCGGAACATCGGATGCTCGCGGCGCAGCCGTAACAGGCGCTGCACATAGGCGAAGAAGGCCTTCTCCTCGTCACCGATGTCCCAATGCACCCAACTCAACTCATTGTCCTGGCAGTAGGCGTTGTTGTTGCCCTGCTGGCTGCGGCCAATGGAGTCGCCTGCCACCAGCATCGGCACACCCTGGGAGAACATCAGGGTGGCGAGGAAGTTGCGTTTCTGTTTCATGCGCAGCGCGCGGATTGCGGGGTCGTCCGTCGGCCCTTCGACGCCGCCGTTCCAGCTGATGTTGTGGTCATCGCCGTCACGGTTGTCTTCGAGATTGGCCTCGTTGTGCTTGTGCTCGTAGCTCACCAGGTCCTCGAGGGTATAGCCGTCGTGGGAGGTGATGAAATTGATGCTGGCGTAGGGCAGGCGTCCGCCGTGCTCGTACAGATCGCTGGAGCCGGTGAGCCGGTAGGCGAGCTCGCCGATGAGTCCACCGTCGCCCTTCCAGTAGGCACGCACCGCGTCACGGTACTTGCCGTTCCACTCGGTCCAGCCCACTGGGAAATTGCCCACCTGGTAGCCGCCCTCCCCCAGGTCCCAGGGTTCGGCGATGAGCTTCACCTGCGACAGCACCGGGTCCTGGTGAATGATGTCGAAGAATGCGCCGAGCCGGTCGACCTCGAACAACTCGCGCGCCAGCGCCGAGGCCAGATCGAAGCGGAAGCCGTCGACGTGCATCTCCAGCACCCAGTAGCGCAGGCTGTCCATGATCAGCTGCAGCACCCGGGGATGCATCATGTTGAGGGTGTTGCCGCAGCCGGTGAAGTCCATGTAGTAGCGCGGGTCCTCGGCGCTCAAGCGGTAATAGGCCTCGTTGTCGATGCCGCGGAAGGACAGCGTCGGGCCCAGTTGATTGCCCTCGGCGGTGTGGTTGTAGACCACGTCGAGGATCACCTCGATACCGGCGGAGTGCAGACGCTTGACCAGGGTCTTGAACTCGCCGATGTGACCGCTGGCCGAATAGCGCATGTCGGGCGCGAAGTAACCGATGGAGTTATAGCCCCAGTAGTTGCGCAGGCCCTTTTCCACCAGATGCCGGTCGATGATAAAGCTGTGCACCGGCATGATCTCCACCGCGGTCACGCCGAGGCGCTGGAAGTGGCTGATCGCCGCCTCGGTGCAGAGGCCCGCATAGGTACCTTGCAGCGGCGTCGGCACCTCCGGGTGCAGCATGGTGAAACCCTTGACGTGCAACTCGTAGATAATGGTGTCGTGCCAGGGCGTGCGCGGCGGCCGGTCGTCGCCCCAGCTGAAGGCCGGGTCGATGACCTTGCACTTGGGCATGCCCGGCGCATTGTTGCGCCGGTCGAAGGACAGATCGGCGTTTTTGGAGTCGAGCTTGTAACCGAACTGGGCATCGCTCCACTGCAGGTTGCCGACGATGGCCTTGGCGTAGGGATCGAGGAGCAGCTTGTTGGCATTGAAACGCTGACCTTCCTCGGGCGCATAGCGCCCATGCACCCGGTAACCGTAGAGCGCACCCGGCCTGACCTCGGGCAGATAACAGTGCCACACATGGTCGGTCTGCCAGCGCATGGTGATACGATGCACCTCACGCCGGCCCTTCGGATCGAACAGGCATAGCTCCACGCCCTCAGCGCGTTCCGAAAACAGGGCGAAGTTCACGCCCTCCCCATCCCAGGTCGCCCCCAACGGATAGGGACTCCCGGGCCATACTGCCAGTGACCGGTTGATCATGAGCAGACTTAAGCGCCTCGCGCGTTGGTTTATCTTATTCTGCGGACTTGCCGCCGGCCGGTCTATTCTTACCGGTTTCCCGTATCAGTTCCAGGGTCGTGGCCGCCTCAGGTGGACAGGGCGGAGCAGCAAAGGTGTTTCCGCAGCAAAGGCGGGGTTTTGTTGGGTTACGCCCGAAGGGCGCAACCCAACCTACGAAAGGAGCGAACCTGACGCCCGTAGCCGGGCACGGAATAATAACGATGGCGCTACGTCGATGCCGGCCGCCACACGCGGGGCCAGGCACGAAATGTGGAACGATTTTAACAGTTTATATGGGAAATGTCGCCTCGAACGGCGGTACGGAATCACTGCGCTGACACGCTGTGCTCGCTCGCCCAACGCACTGGCCTGCAATGATCAACTAAATGTTCTACGATTATCAAATAACTGTATTTAACTGAACAACCAACAATATATATTCAACATAAGGTGAAACAGCATGGTCAATCCATACACCCCACCCGAAGCGCAACTGGAAAAAAGAATCCTAAGCACCGAAGGCCAGGGCTCACTGCAGGGCGGCATCAGTGGCGAGTATGACTTTTCCATCACCGCCATCATCGCCGAAGGCTGGGGGAAAACCAGCGGCGCCAAGGGCACCATCCTGCTGGCCTTTCTGATCTATATTGTGATTTCCAGTATTGTGAGTGTGACACAAGGCCTGATCTTTCCAGACCCGGCTGTCCTGTTCCAGCAAGGCCGGTTGGGCGCGGGATTTTTCTGGTTGACATTGACCATCTTTATCAGCATTCCGCTTACCTATCCGATCATGGCGGGCATCACGCTGCTCGGTATCCGGCGTTCGGTCGATGCCGATATCAATGCGGGTTCGGTTCTTCGGGCCTACGCCAAAATCCTCCCGCTTACCCTGTTGACTGTTGTGTCGATGCTGCTGACCGTGTTGGGGTATGCGTTGTTGATCATTCCCGGTATTTACCTCAGCGTGGCCTACCTGATGACGTTCGCTCTGATGATGGACAGGGACATGGGCTTCTGGGAGGCGCTGGAAACATCCCGCAAGGCCATTACCAAACACTGGTTCAAGATTTTCTTCCTCTACCTGGTGATGGGCATCATGTTTCTGCTTGCCTGTTTGCCTCTCCTCATTGGCCTGATCTGGATGCTACCGCTGTTTACCATTGTCCATGGCATCCTGTATAAAAAAATGTTTGGGGTGGAGTCGGTGCAATAGTATTGCGCGCTATCTTTTTCCCGACCTCACAGCGCCACGAGCCTGCCGGTCCCGCACAAGTCGCAGGACGAGAGCGTGTCTGCATCTTCCACCACGGCGACACGGCCGCCGCAATCCTTGCATTCATACATGCCGGCGGAGTATTTCTTCGGCGATGGGGGCGTAATGATGGTGATTTTGGGTTCAGCACCGAGGTATTCGCGCCGCCCGCAGTTATCGCACGGGGGTAATTCGCTGTACGATTCCGAAAAGATCGTACTCTGCCTGCATCCTTTGCATTCGTAACGCCCCACCGGATATTCGACGATGTTTCTGGCCACTTCGGCCTGCGCCCTGGCCTCGACCAGGGCGCGCTTCAGCTCCTCACCCAGACGCTGGGCGCGGGCTTCAGCGGCCTTGGATTCCAACATGGCTGCTTTTATTTCCTGGGCCAGCGCTTTGACCCGTTCTTGTGCCGATGGCATGACGATTTTTCCTGGATGGATCGTGCGTTTTTCAGCGATGAACGGAATAGAAAGAAGCCGGGGCAAAACATCGTTATCCCTTAATATATCGTATTAGCGACGAACGCCCCACCCCGGGGTCCCCACCCGAATCAATTTATCACAAGGCACCCGTTGAGGTGGAGTTAATATGGCTCTTAGGTAGGGCACTACACATTTAATCATGCTGCAGCGGGTCGCCCTGCCTGTCCCGGCGCCGTAAGCCCTATCCATCCCTCGCGACCCCCTCCGCTCGTCTGAAAACCCAGTGGTCTGGCCGGCACTGGCGAACAATCCACGATTTATCGGGTCCATGGTAAACACACGGCTCATCTTTATCTTTCGTCGGGCGAGACACACTGCACACGGCGCCCAGCCAACAACGATTGTTTAATCGCGGAATGGGCCCATGACTTACGCTACAAGGAGCAGCACCATGCGAAAAATGCTTTCCACGCTTTCCCTTTTGCCGGGCATCGCGTTTGCCAACCTCCCGACCACCGGCGAAACCATCGCCATCCGTTCCGGCGCCCCGGCCTACTACCGGGTGGCCACGACCAAGACCGCCGATGAACTCAACGCCATGTACGGGGTCGACAAGGCCCAGGGGCGGGCGATGTTGGCGGGTGTCTTGCTCGGCTGGGACACCCCGTTGGCGAATCCGGAAAATTACAACGCGCTGGGGGAGTTGCGTTATACACCCGAGGCGGGTGACGCCTGAGGTTGAGCACTGGGTTTTCGTTGAGAGGCATGCATCGAGCGATGCAGACTGCGCGGCCGCGCATCGATAACGGCGATGTCAGCTAGTGTCCTGAGTCAGAGTTCGTCCAATTCTTTTCCTCGGGCAGTAGGGTGCGCCCTGCGCACCACGCCGTT